>CAXUBM010000004.1:0-10907 GCA_964249235.1 uncultured Acetobacteraceae bacterium
CGACCGGTTCCGAAACCGCGCCGTAACGGCTTATGAGCTCCGCCGGCACGCCGAAGACGAGGCCGATGACGCCGGCCGGCACGCCGGCGTCGATGAAGCAGCGGATGAGTTCGGCCGGCGAGGCCGGCGTTTCTTCCGGCGCCTTGACGATGATGGAACAGCCGCTGGCGAGCGCCGCGCCGAGCTTGCGGACGACCTGGTTGATGGGGAAGTTCCAGGGGGTGAAGGCGGCAACGGGGCCGACGGGCACCTTGATGACGAGCTGGCGGACGATCCCCGCCCGGGCGGGGATGATGCGGCCGTAGGCCCGCCTGCCCTCCTCGGCGAACCAGTCGAGCGTGTCGGCGGCGACCGCGGTCTCGATGCGGGACTCGGCAAGCGGCTTGCCCTGCTCGATCGTCATCAGGTGGGCGATGTGCTCGAGGCGCTCGCGCAGGAGGTCGGCGGCGCGGCGGAGGATTTTCGCGCGCTCGTAGGCCGAGGTCGCGCGCCAGGCGTGAAAGCCGGTGCGGGCGGCGTCCAGGGCTTCGTCGAGGTCGGGGATGCCGGCGTGGGCGGCCTGGCCGACCGTCTCGTCGGTGGCGGGGTTTTGGATGGGGATGGTGCGGCCGTCGGCGGCGGGGCGCCAAGTGCCGGCGATGAAGAGGAGGGCGTCTGGCATGGAGGGCTCCTGGCTGGCTACGGGCGGCGGCGATGCCGGGCTCGGGGGTTTGTCGCGCGACGGTGACCTGGAGGCAATCAAAGGCAAGCGCCGAGACGTCAGGGGCTCCGCTCCTGAACCGCCGAGACTCAAGCCGCCGGCGCCCAGTCAGATCGTGGGGTCTGGGGCCGCGGGCCAGCGGGTCCACGGCGGAGCCGTGCCCTTGCGGTCAAGCGAACAGGCGTTCGGACCTTGCTCCACTCGCCAGCCGCCGCCATGGTCGGGCGCTGACGAACAGCAACGTTGTTGGAGCGGCCCATGAGTCAGGCTCTCGCGTTTGAGCGGTTCCGGGACATGCACGACCAGGCGAGCCTCTTCGTGATGCCCAATCCCTGGGACGGCGGGTCGGCCGCCGTCATGAAGCGAGCGGGCTTCAAGGCGCTCGCCAGCTCCTCGTTCGCGCTGGCGGCCACGTTGGGCCGTCAGGATGGAGCGCGGGCGGTCAGCCGGACGGAGGCGATCGCACATGCCGGCCTGCTCTGGCGCGTGACTGGTCTGCCGGTCAATGGCGACCTGGAAGATGGCTACGGACCTGAGCCCGCCGACTGCGCCGCGACGGTGGAGGCGGCGATCGAGGGCGGTCTCGCAGGGTTGAGCATCGAGGATACGACGGCCGATCCGAACCAGCCGATCCACCCGTTCGACGACGCGGTGGAGCGGGTCCGTGCAGCGGCGAGTGCCGCGCGTGGACGCATCGTGCTGACGGCCCGGGCCGACGGCTTCCTGCATGGACAACGCGACCTGCACGACGTCGTGCGGCGGCTGGTGGCGTTCGCGGAGGTCGGGGCGGACGTGCTCTACGCGCCGTTCCTGCCGGATATCGACGCCGTTGCCACCGTCGTCCGGGCGGTGGCACCGAAGCCGGTCAACGTGTTGGGCGTGGGTGTCGACCTGCCATCGTTGACCAGTGCCGGTGTTTGCCGCGTCAGTCTCGGCGGCGCGTTGTATCAGCGCGCGCTCGGCGGTCTGGTCGCCGCACTGGACGCGGTCGGCAAACGAGATCTGGGAGGCGCGGTCGAGGGCGCGATCTCGATTGCGGAACTGGTCGATGTGCTCAGGCCGGCAGCATCGGGTCGGTGATGGCCGCCTGAGCTCCATCTGCGGCCACGGGGAGGAGGTCGCCCTCGGCGGCGATGCAGCGGCCGCGTTGGGTGCCACGTCGAGACACGGTCCTGGAGCCCCGGCGTTGGTTCAGGCGAGCACGTCCTCGACGCGGATCGGGAGACGGCGGACGCGTTTGCCGGTGGCGTTGAAGACGGCGTTGGCGATGGCGGCGGCGGTGCCGACGATGGGGAGTTCGCCGATGCCGCGGGCGCCGAGCGGGTCGACGATGGTGTCGGATGAAGCGATGGTGGAGACGTCGATGTCGGGAACGTCGGCGTTCACCGGGACCAGGTAGTCTGAGATGTTGGCGTTGGTGATGCGGCCGGTCGCCAGGTCGGGGATCGCGGCCTCGTGCAGCGCCTGGCCGATGCCGAAGACGACGCCACCGAGCAGCTGGCTGCGGCCGGTCTTGGCGTTGAGGATGACGCCCGCGTCGTAGACGCCCACGAAGCGGGAGACGCGGACGGTGCCGAAATCGGGGTCGACGCGGACCTCGGCGAACTGGGCGCCGAAGGAGTGGCGCGACGCGTCGTGGAAGGATTTGCCGGGCTTGGCGCCGGCTTCGGCGTCGATCGAGGGCAGGCGAGCGCGGGCGAGGAGATCGGCGAAGGTGAGCGAGCCTTGCGGGCCGGTGACGGTGCCGTTCTGGAGGTGGACGTCATCGGGCGTGTGGTTGGTCCAGCCGGGCGTGGACAGAGCGAGGCCGATCAGGCGGGCGCGCAGGGACTGGGCGGCCATCTGGACGGCGGGCGTGACGCTGGCGGCGGTGGTTGAGCCGCCGGAGCCGGGCGCTTCGGGGAGGTCGGTGTCGCCGAGTTCGACGCGGACGCGGGCCATGGGCAGGCCGAGCACGTCGCCGGCGACCTGGGCCATGATCGTGTAGGTGCCGGTGCCGATGTCCTGGGTGCCGGACTGGACCAGGGCGGTGCCGTCGGCGAGGACGCGCACACGGGCGCTGGCGGGCTGGCGGTTGGCGGGGTAGGTCGCGGTTGCCATGCCCCAGCCGACCAGGACGTGACCGTCGCGCATGGACCGAGGCGGCACGTGACGCCAGGCGAAGCGGCGGCGGGCTTCGTCGTAGGCCTGGCGGAGATGCTTGGACGAGAACGGCTTGTCCATGTCTTCGTCGCGGTCGGCGTAGTTGCGCAGGCGGAGTTCGACGGGGTCGGTGTTGAGGGCGACGGCGAGTTCGTCCATGGCGCATTCGAGAGCGAAGACGCCCGAGGCTTCGCCGGGCGCGCGCATGTAGGTGGGCAGGCCGTAGTTGGTGGCGACGAGACGGTGGGATGTGGCGACGTTGGGGCAGGCGTAGAGCATGCGGGCGGCGAGCGCGACGGGCTCGGCGAACTCGCCGAGCGAAGGGTTCGACATCTGCGTGATGCCGTCATGGCGGACGGCGCGCAGGGTGCCATCCGTGGAGGCGCCGAGCTTGACGGTCTGGATGGTGATCGGGCGATAGCCGTTGTTGCTGTACATCTGCTCGCGGGCGAGTTCGAGGCGGACGGGACGTCCGGTGCGGCGGGCTGCCATGGCGGCGAGCGTCATCGGCGGCCATGCGTTGCCCTTGCAGCCGAAGCCACCGCCGACATAGGGGCAGATGACTCGGACGTTGGCCGGGTCGAGGGTGAAGAAGGTGGCGAGCGTTTCCTTGGCGTTGCTGACGCCCTGGGTGGCGGTCCAGACGGTCAAGCGATCGCCTTCCCAGGAGGCCACCGTGGCGTGCGGCTCCATGGGGTTGTGGTACTCGATCGGCGTTTCGTAGACGGCTTCGACGCGTACGGGGCTGCCCGCCAACGCGGTGTCTGGATCGCCGCGATGGCTGTCGGCGGGCACGGAGCCGTTGCGGAAGTTCTTGGGCTTGTAGGCGCGGTCGACCGCGGCGTGCATGTCGGTGACCGGGTCGGTGGCGCGGTCGTATTGGATGGTGACGAGGGCGGCGGCCTGCTGGGCGGTCTCGAAGGTTTCGGCGACGACGACGGCGACGGGTTGGCCCTGGAATCGAACCTGGTCATCCTGGAGAAGCGGCGCGACCACGGTCTGCGGAGACGCCTTCTTGACGTGGAGGCGTTCGGCCGAGGCGGTGGTGATGATGGCGGCGATGCCAGGAAGGCGCTCGGCCGCGGACGTGTCGGTGCCTGTCACGCGACCCTTGGGGATGGTGCTGCCGACGATGACGGCGTGCAGGGTGCCGTCCTGGAGGAATTCGGCGGCATAGCGCGCGCGGCCCTGCGTCTTGAGCGGGGCGTCGACGCGGGAGATGGCATTGCCCATCATGCGGTCACCGTTTCGAGGGCACGTCGTACGACGTTGACGAGGAGTGGAGCCTTGAAGCCGTTTTCGGATGCGGGCATGGCGCCGTCGGCCGCGTGCGAGGCGGCGGCGCTTAAGGTGTCGGGCGTGGGTGGGCGGCCGCGGAGGGCGGCTTAGACGGTAGAATTCGGCGAGGGGGAGACGGCGGCCGCGGTCGGTCTCGATCGTGGCATCGAAGGCCACCAGGGCGACAGGCATGTCGGAGGGGTGGCTGGCGATACAGTGGTCGCTGCCACCGAAGATGGCGAGTTCGCGGTTGCGGCCGGGGATGGCGGGACAGCCGGAAGCGGCCTGACGCTTGTTGCAAGGAAAAGCGGTGTCGCGGAAGTAAAGGCACCTGGTCCGCTGAAGGAGGTTGCCGCCGACGGTGCCCAGGTTACGGATCTGCGGCGAGGCGGCGGCGAGGAGTGCCTCGGAGATGGCGGGCCAGTGGCGGATCACGGCGGGGTCGGCAGCGGCGTCGGCCATGGTGGCGAGGGCGGGCAGGCGCAGCGTGCCCTGCTCGACCGCGATCGGTGCGGACTTGGTGACGTCGAGGCTGCGCAGGGTGTCGGGATTGACGACGCCGGCGCGCAGGAGTTGGACCATGTCGGTGCCGCCGGCGATGACCATGGTGTTGGCGCGGGACGAGCCGGACGCCGGCTCGATACGAAAAGGATGCATCAGCCGCGCTCCGGTTCGCCGCCGCGCTCGGCGCGTTGATTGGAGGCGTCGCGGACGGCGGCGACGATATTGGGGTAGGCGCCGCAACGGCAGATGTTGCCGCTCATCCATTCGCGGATCTCGTCGTCCGAGCCGGTATGACCCTCCGCCACCAGGGCGGCGGCAGACATGACCTGGCCGGGCGTGCAGTAGCCGCACTGCAAGGCGTCGTGCTCGACGAAGGCGCGCTGCACGGGGTGGAGCGCACCGGGCTCGGCGAGACCCTCGATGGTGGTGACCGTGCGGCCGTCGAGGCGGGCGGCGAGCACGAGGCAGGAGACGACGCGCTTGCCGTCGAGATGGACGGTGCAGGCGCCGCAGGCGCCCATGCCGCAGCCTTTCTTGGTGCCGGGAAGGTCGAGGTCGTCGCGCAGGGCATCGAGCAGGGTGGTTCTCGGGTCGAAGCTGCGCTGGATGCGCGCGCCGTTGAGGGTGAACGAGACCGTTTGCCCGGGAACAGCTTCGCGTTCAGAGGGTTGCGGTGAGGCCTTCGCCTCGATGGGCAAGATCGCCAAGCCTGACGCGGTGGCGCTGATGACGTCTCGCCGGCCTAGGAGGGTGTGGTTCATCTGGTTTGATCCGCTCCAGTCTTGCCGGTCCTATCAGAAGGGTCTGGCGGTCGTGCTCGTCTCCTCACGAATGCGCGATCGAAAAGAACGAGCATCCAGCGGGGTGCGAGGCAAGAGCCCTGCCCTGCCCTGCCGCTGGTCAGACCGGTTCGGTGTCGAGGGCATAGCCGGCGGCGCGGACGGTGCGGACCACGTCGGTTTCGCCGTCGGCGTTGATGGATTTGCGCAGGCGGCGGATGTGGACGTCGACGGTCCGCGGCTCGACATGGATGTCGAGGCCCCAGACGGCATCGAGGAGCTCCTCGCGGGCGAAGACGCGGCGCGGGTGCTGCATGAAGAACTCGAGCAGGCGGAACTCGGTGGGGCCAAGATGGACAGCGCGGCCGTGGCGGTGCACGCGGTGGGTGGCGAGGTCCATGGTGATGTCGTGGAAGGCGAGGACGCCCTTGGTCGGCACGGCGCGGGCACGGCGCAGGAGGGCGCGCATGCGCGCGACGAGGGCTTCGACGTTGAACGGCTTGGTGATGTAGTCGTCGGCGCCGGTATTGAGCGCGCGGACGGTGTCCTGGTCCTCGGTGCGGGCGGTGACCATGATCACCGGGAGGTCGCGGGTGGAGGGACGGCGCCGGATCTGGCGGCAGACCTCGACGCCGGACATGGACGGCAGCATCCAGTCCAGCAGGACGATGTCGGGGGTCATCTCCGAGAGGCGGGTGAGTGCTTCCTGGCCGTCGCCGGCTTCCTCGACGCGGAAGCCCTGCTTCTCGAGATTGTAGCGGAGCATGGTCAGAAGAGCGGCCTCGTCCTCGACGACCAGGGCGAGGGGGCGGGTGGATATCGCCTGCTCGGCGACTGTCACGCTCATCGGGCGGTCCCCGTCTCGCCATCCGGGGCCAGAGGATCGCTCTTGGGGCGAGCGTCGGGAAGGTTCTCGCCCGTGGTGGCGAAGTAGACGGTCTCGGCGATGTTGGTGGCGTGGTCGCCGACGCGTTCGAGGTTCTTGGCGATGAAGAGGAGATGCGCGCACGGCGTGATGTTGCGCGGATCTTCCATCATGTAGGTGATGAGCTCGCGAAAGATGGCGGTGTAGATGTCGTCGATCGCCTGGTCGGAGCGCCAGACCTGTTCGGACTTCTCGGCGTCGCCCTCGGCGAGGGCGTCGATGACCAGGCGGAGGTTTTCCTGGACCAGGCGCGCCATGTGCGCGAGGCCGCTCAGACGGTGCGGGAAGCCGGTGTCAGTGAGGACGAGGCTGCGCTTGGCGATGTTGCGGGCGTAATCGCCGATCCGCTCGAGAGCGGCGACGACGCGCAACGACGCGACGACCTCGCGCAGGTCGCTCGCCACCGGCTGACGGCGGGCGAGCATCTCGATGACGAAGGTCTCGATGCGCCGCTCGAGCCCGTCGACCTCGATGTCCTGCTCGATGGCGCGGTCGGCTGACGTACCGTCGCGGTCGAGGACGGCGCGCATGGCCAGCGTGACCTCGTTCTCGACCAGCCCGCCCATGTCGGCGAGCAGGCTGCGCAAGCGCTTGAGCTCCTGTTCGTAGCTGCTGACGATGTGACTGGCGATCTCTGGCATCCTGGCACCCGGTGGATTGGTGGGTCGCGGGTCGTCGAGCGCGTCAGCCGAAGCGGCCGGTGATGTAGTCCTGCGTGCGCCGTTCGCGCGGCGCCGTGAACATGCGGGCGGCGGTCGAGATCTCGACCAGTTCGCCCAGATAGAAGAAGGCGACCTGGTCGGCGCAGCGGGCGGCCTGCTGCATATTATGGGTGACGATGACGATCGTGAAATCGCGCTTGAGCTCGTCGATGAGTTCCTCGACCTTGAGGGTGCTGATCGGGTCGAGCGCGCTGGTGGGCTCGTCGAGCAGGATGACCTCGGGCCTGGTGGCGATCGTGCGGGCGATACAGAGACGCTGCTGCTGGCCGCCGGACAGGCCGGTGGCAGGCGTGTCGAGACGATCCTTGACCTCGTTCCAGAGGGCGGCGCGGGTCAGCGACCATTCGATGCGCTCGGCCATGGCGCCGCGGGTGAGTTTCTCGTGCAAGCGGACGCCGAAGGCGATGTTCTCGGCAATCGACATCGGGAAAGGGGTGGGCTTCTGGAACACCATCCCGACGCGGGAACGAAGGCGATTGAGATCCGTGTCGGGGGCGATGATGTTCTCGCCGTCCATCAGGACCTCCCCGGTCGCGCGCTGGCCGGGATAGATGTCGTACATGCGGTTGAGGATGCGCAGCAGGGTGGATTTCCCGCAACCGGACGGACCGATCATCCCGGTCACCTGCTTGGCGGGAATGTCGAAGGTGATGGATTTCAAAGCTTGGTTGCGGCCGTAGAAGAAGTCGAGCCGGCCGATGGCGATCCGAGTCGGGCTGGGCGGCTGGTCGGCGAGCGCCGGGGTCGGGCGGACGACGCCGGTCTCGTACGCCGCGCTCGGCTGCTCCATCGCGTCCCGCTCCATACGGTTGTCTCAGATCCGGCCGGCCTCGCGATCAGCAGCAAACAGGCGCTTGGCGGGCGGATCTATAGGGAGTTCGGACCTGTCACGCCACCCGAGGATGCGGCACGTTGCAACAAATCGACCGACACGGTCAGAGTTGGTGTCGGGCGAAACGGATTGAAACTCGCCATCTT
This sequence comes from uncultured Acetobacteraceae bacterium, assembly GCA_964249235.1. Taxonomy (GTDB): domain Bacteria; phylum Pseudomonadota; class Alphaproteobacteria; order Acetobacterales; family Acetobacteraceae; genus CAXTPV01. The sequence continues at coordinate 8,029 of CAXUBM010000004.1, forward strand.
CATGCCGCAAGGCGACACTATGGAAGACGGGCCGTCGCGCGCTGGCTCGGCGAGACGGCCCGTGGACGATTGCCCAGAGGTGACGAGGTGACGAGGGTTGCTCAATCAGTCGGAGCGTATCTTAGCCGACGCGGCCGTAGGAGGGGGCGCCGAGACCTGGGCAGGAGCAGCGGCTGCCGAGTGGCACCTGTTGCGGAAGCGTGCATTGGTAGAAGCCGGCGTGGCAAACATATCCGTAACCCGATGCGCCTTCTCCTTCGGCGGCCGGCGCGCCCTCGCACCCGGCGAGAAGCGCGAGCAGCGGGAAGAGCATGAGCATCCAAACGAGGCGGGGCGACGTGAGTGGCAGGGTAGACACGGCCGCCTTGGATCGCCGAGCAGTCGACATCGAAGATTCTCCTTGTGCAAGGCGAGCGTCGCCTGATCCGCAGTCAGGCCGTGGGATGGGCGAGCGGTGCCGATGAGTGGCTCGAGTGCGGAGATTACGTCCCACGGCGTCGCTGGTTCGTCCGGACGGCGTCGGCTGTCGACCTGGCGAGGGTTGGCCGCTCTCGCCTGCTTCCTGGCCGGACTGGCGACACGGTTGCACGGCCTGGGTGCCAAGCCGTTCTGGCTGGACGAGGTGACGACGCTGCATCGGTCGGCGCTGCCGCTGGGCGCGATGATCAAGGATTCGCTGAGCTTCCACCACCTGCCGAGTTACTTCGTGATCAGCTCGTTGTTTCTGCCGTTCGGCCACGACGAGGTGGCGCTTCGGCTGCCGGCGGCCCTGTTCGGTGCGCTCTCGTGCGGCTTGGCGTGCTTCGTCGCGGCGTCGATCGCCGGGAGCGAGGCGGGACTGCTGTCGGGAATGCTGATGGCGGCGGCGCCGATCGAGGTCCAATACGGTCAGGAGGCGCGCTCCTACACGCTGGTGATCTGCCTGGTGCTGGTTGCGCTGTGGGGATTGATCGGGCTGCTCAAGGACCCGGTGCGGGCCGCGCTGCCCTGGCGCGACCGGTCGGGCTCGCGGGCGCGCTGGGCAGCCTATGGGCTCGGCACGCTGGGCGGGCTGATCGTGCTCGGCGTGGCGATCTCATGGTTCGTGATCGCGAACCTCGCGGTCCTGGCGGCTGCCTGGAAGGTCGGACTGCGTCGCAGCTTCGTGCGGCGATGGCTGGTCGTGCAGGCTGGCGTGACGGTGCTCGCGGCGCCCGGGTTCATCGCGATGTACGTGCTGGTGCTGGACGCGCACGGGACCTTTCAGAGCGGGCTCGACTGGATCCCGCAGGCGACGTGGTCCCATGTCGTGACCGCCTTCGAGGCGCTCTACCTGATGCGAACGTCCAGCCTGATCGCCGACCGGGTGTTCGATACGCCGGTGCCGGTCCTGGGGCCGGTGGTGATCGGTTTGACGCTGGCCGGGCTGGCCGTCCTGCGGCGGGAGCGGTCGGCGCGTCTGGTGCTGACGGTCACGGCGTGCGTGCTGCCTTTCGGCACGATCGCGTTGTCGGCTGTGCAGCCGATGTTCATGCCCCGTTATGTTCTTTGGAGCACGGCGCCGTTCCTGGTGCTGGCGGGAGTCGGGGTCGCGCTGTTTCCACGGCCGGCGAGGCTGGTGGTGGTGGCGGCGGTGGTCGGGGCCTCCTTTCTCAATCTTGCGCCGTATTACCGCACGGAGACGAAGCCGCGATGGGAGGTCGCCGCCAAGACAATACAGGACGTGTTCCGGCCGGGTGACGTGCTCCTCATCGACGATCCGGGCGCGGTGGACATGATGAACGTGTTCCTGCGTCGGACGCACGACCCGATCGCCAGGACGGCGTGGACGGAGAACGTGACGGACGCCTCGTGCGTCCTGAACGGCGGCGGAAGGGTTTGGGCTCTGCAGGGCCGCGTCGGCCAGGTGGACCACGAGATGCTCGACGGGTTCCTGCAGCGGATCGCGCCGCTGGGGCATCCCGCCTCGGTGGAGAAGATCGGGCTGGACATCACGCTGATGCGCTTCGACCAGCCTGCCGGTCCGTGCCGGGCCCAGGGCTAGCGTCCGTCACACCGTGTCCGGGGGCCGCGCCCCGTGTGCGGCGCGTCCGATGATGCCGGTCGTGGACTGGCCGGCGACGAGCTCGGCGAGCAGGACCCGACCACCCGCCTGCTGGATGATGTCGGCGCCGACCACGCGATCGATCGTATAGTCGGCGCCTTTGACGAGCACGTCCGGTAGCAATCGGCGGATGAGCTCGATGGGCGTGTCATCCTCGAAGCCGACGACGCAGTCGACATGCCGCAGGGCGGCGAGAACGGCGGCGCGGCTGGAGATCGGATTGACGGGGCGGCCGGGCCCCTTCAGGCGGCTGACGCTGGCGTCCGAGTTCAGGCCGACGACCAGCCGGTCGCAGTGAGAGCGGGCGGTGGCGAGAAGCGAGACGTGCCCGGCATGCAGGATGTCGAAGCAGCCGTTGGTGAACCCGACGGAGAGCCCCTGCCCTTTCCAGTGCGCGACGAGGGCGGCCGCGCGTTCGAGGGTGGGCAGCGAGGCAGGTCCGGCGCCGGCTTGCGAAGTCGCCTCGCCGAGCTCGTGCAGGACCTCGTCGATGCTGGCGGTGGCGGTGCCGAGCTTGCTGACCACGACGCCGGCGGCGGCGTTGGCGATCCGCATCGCTTGCTGGAGGCTGCGGCCGGCGGCGTAGCTGACGGCGAGAGTGGCGATCACGGTGTCGCCGGCACCGGACACGTCGAAGACTTCGCGGGCGCGGGCGCTGACGCCGGTGACGTCGCCGGAGCGTTCGACGAGCACCATGCCTTTTTCGCAGCGGGTGGCGAGGATGGCGTCGGCCCGGACCTTCGCGAGGAGAGCACGGCAGGCTTCGACGACGGAGGCTTCGTCTGCAACCTCGCGT
>CAXUBM010000004.1:10917-19466 GCA_964249235.1 uncultured Acetobacteraceae bacterium
ATGCAGGTGGCGCCGTGGTAGCGGGTGAAATCGTCGGACTTGGGGTCGACGAAGACCGGGCGGGCGTGGCGGGCGGCGAGGTGGATCGCGCGGGCGATGACCCGGCGGCTGAGCGTGCCCTTGCCGTAGTCGGAGAGGATCACGGCATCGGCGGCCGGGAGATGGTCGTCGATGGCCCCCAGGATCGTCACCTCTTCGTCGTCGTGGAGCGGAAGGCGACTTTCCTCATCGGTGCGGACGATCTGCTGGCGCGAGGCGATGAAGCGGGTCTTGCAGACGGTGGGCCGGTGGCGGCTGGTCAGCAGGACCGGTTCGATGCGGCCGGCCTCGGTCACGGCGCGGGTCAGGCCGGATGCCGCCGCGTCGACGCCCACGAGGCCGATCAGGGTGGCCTGGGCGCCGAGGGCGGCGATGTTGCACGCCACATTGCCGGCGCCGCCCGGCATCTCGCGGGTGCGCGACAAGCGGATGATGGGCACCGGGGCTTCGGGAGAGATGCGCTCGATCTCGCCCTCGACGAAGCGGTCGAGCATGACGTCGCCGATGACGAGGACACGGATGGCGGAGAAGTCCATCCGCGGGCGCTTATCACGGGATGCGGGTGGCCGTCAGTCGTCGAAGGGCTCGACGGTGATGCGCCGGCCGAGCAGGAAGGCATCGGCGGCGTGTTGGAGGGGGAGGATATCGGCGTCGGAGGTGCCGCTGGCGATCAGGGTGGAGAAATGCCGGTAGAGGCCGGGATATTCGGCGGGCGAGAGGCCGGCGGTGTTGAGCGGCTGCTCCTCGACGAGCACCTCGCCGTTGCGGGTCAAACGGGCGCCGCCTTCGGAAAGGGTGATGCGGCCCTCGTCGGTCTCGGCGTGGATCGACCAGATCCGCGGTTCGGGGTGACGCCAATCGAACTCGGCGGTGATCGGGATCTCTGCCTCGTCGGTGAAGGCGAGGCTGGCGGCGATCGGCATGTCGCGGTTGGCGGGGACGAGGAGGTCGGCGCGGTCGAGGAAGAAGGGGCGCGGCAGGATGCGGGTGGCGACCGAGAGCGCGTTGATGCCGGGGTCGAAGACGCCGAAGCCGCCGGGTTGGAAAATCCAGGCCTGCCCGGGGTGCCAGAAGCGGACGTCCTCCTTCCATTCGATGTGGACCGAGCGGATCCGGGCGTGGGCGAGCAGGTTGCGGGCGGGCTCGACGGCGACGCCGAAACGGGCGTGCCAGGTGGCGAAGAGGACGCGGCCGGCAAGCGCGGCGCGGGCGCGCAGAGGCGCGATCTCGGTGAGCGCCGCGACAGGGGGCTTTTCCAGCATGACGTGCTTGCCGGCGGCGAGTGCGCGCTCGACCTGCGCGCGGCGGCCGGGAGCGGGCGTGCAGAAGACGACGGCATCGAAATCAATGCTCGAGGCGAGGAGTTCGTCGAGGGTGCGGACGGAGCGGACGCCGCTGAGCGAGGCGTTGCGGCTGGAGACGGCGACAAGCTCGACGCCGTCGGTCGCCTCGATGGCGGGGAGATGGTGGTCGCGGGCGATCTTGCCGAGACCCACGAGTGCGAGACGGATTGGCACCGGGTGACCGCCCTTCCCTTCTGGTGCCGCGGCTGGCTCGGCAGGGCTGGGGTGTAAAGGCGGGCGCGGGGACACGCAACCGGCTCGGCCGGAGGCTTGAGGAGGCGGCTTGGCGCAATGCTCACGTCCGCGGCGTGGTGGAGCAGTGGGGCTGTCGGCGTCAGGCGACCAACGCACGGTCTCGCCAGTCAGGATCGGGAAAGGGGGTCCGTGCCTGTCTGTTCAGATGCGGCGCGATCAACCCTGCTTGATTGCCGAGCGCAGAACAGCCTGAACTTCGGCCAGCACCGCGGCCCCATGCTCATTCTTCGCCGCATACTCGATGCCGGCTGCGACGTGCTGGCCGGCGATCATAACCGACACCTCCCGCATCGCCGCCACGATTGCGTTGGCCTGCTGTAGCTCGTCCAAGCAGTAGCGGTCCTTCTCCACCATGTCCTGTAGCCCGCGTACTTGGCCTTCGATACGACCCAGCCTCTTGAGGATGGGCTCACGCTCGGCAGCGGTCCGACGAAGATAAAGGCGACCGTCGATAAAATCGTGATCCACGACTTATTGATACTCCCCTGGGGTATCCAGCGACGCACCGCGACGTTGGTCGAGTGGCGTCGCCTGCCATTCGAAAGGACTGCGTTATGTTCTACCACGACAAGCGTCTTCAATATCCGGTCAAGGTCACGAGTCCCGATCCGATCTTCGCCCGCCAACTCCAGCAGGCGATCGGTGGCATCGAGGGCGAGATCAGGGTGTGCATGCAGTACATGTTCCAGGCCTGGGGCAGCCGTGGGCCGAACACGAAATACCGCGACATGCTGATGCACACGGCCACCGAGGAGATCGGGCACATCGAGATGCTCGCGACCGCGGTTGCGCTCAATCTCGAGACGGCGCCGGCAACGGCTCAGGAAACGGCGGCGAAGGACGGCATCGTCGGCGCCATCATGGGCGGCAAGGGCGCGCGCGAGGCAATGGAGGGCATGCTCCAGCGGCATATCCTGTCGACGGGAATGGCCGCCTATCCGGCAAACGCGGACGGCGTGCCGTTCGACATGTCGCACATCTACGCGAGCGGCAATCTCGCGGCCGACATGTACTGCAATGTCGCCGCGGAGGCGACGGGGCGCGTGCTGGCGGTTCGGCTGTATCACGCCGCGCATGACCAGGGCATGAAGGACATGCTGTCGTTCATGATCGCACGCGACACGATGCATCAGCAGCAGTGGCTGGCGGTCATCGAGGAGCTCGGCGGTGGTGCCGGAACGTTGCCGATCCCGAACTCCTTCCCGCAGGAGAAGGAGTTGGGCGAGCACGCTTACGATTTTTTCGACACCGGACTTGCCGGTTCGGAGGCGCCACAGGGACGGTGGACGCATGGTCAGGCGATGGACGGCAAAGGCGCGTTCAGCGTGTTCAAGAACGTGCCGCTGGGCGAGGCCCCGGATCTCGGTCCGGCTCGGCCCGACAGCGGGGCGGAAAAGCAGCAGATCGCGTGACGACAGGCGGGGTCGGCAACCTGCCACCCCGCTGTCTTGCAGGTTTGATCAGGGCGAGGAGAACCATTCGGCCGGGTCGTCGCAGATCGGCGGATGCGAAATCGCAACGTCACCGGGCTGTTCGCGCCAGGTGCCCACGACCCTTGTGCGGAGGCGCTGTGTAGCCATGGTCATCTCGGTGACGGTTCGCCTCCTCACCAAGCACGTCGGCAAGGCGATGCCGCGCCGTCCTCCCCCGGAGACGTCACCAGCAACGCCCGGCGGGACGGCATTGCCGCAATCACGCTCGGCGCTGAGCCCGCGACCTCGCACCCTTCGACCCATTGGCATGCTTGAGTGTCTCAACCTCTACGCAGCGCATTCTTGCTCGCAGCGGGCGCGCGGTCGGCGCCGTCGCCGCTCGCTCGGTGCGACCGCGCGGCGGTCTGCCACCTCCGCCTTCCTGGCCCGGGACGGTGCGTTCGGCGTCGCGGAGCGCAGCATTTTTCGAAAGAGGACGACCGCGCCAGCGACCAGCGGTCGAGTTCGCCGTTGGCGGCCGTCCTGGAGACCACGGTCGGGCGCTCGAACAATAAGCGGATTGGCAGCGAAGCTAGGGTTCGACGGCGATGTCGAGCAGCGGCTTGCCTCCGGTCTTGCGTTCCTCCACGTCGGCATGCGCCAGGCCGATCTGTTCCATCGTGTAGTGCCTGCCCAGCGACAACGACAGCGTGCCATCGACGAGCCCGGCGTACAGCGCGGCCGCGCGCGTCCGTACGGTGCCCGCGTCCGGCAAGTGGTCCTTCAACCGAGGGCGGGTCAGATAAAGTGAGCCGGCTTCACCCAACTCGGCCACGTTGAAGTCGTCCACGGCGCCGCCGGACGCGCCGAAGCTCACCACCAGCCCTTTGTTCCGCGCCACTTTGAAGTCGTCGCGCAGCGTCGGCCTGCCGACGGAGTCGAACACCACATCCACCCCGGCGCCACCGGTCAGCGCGAGCAACGGTTCAACAAAGCCGCCATCGTTCGACAGGAACACGTCCTGGGCGCCCCGTTCGCGCGCGATCTGCTTTTGGTTTTCGGCGCGGACCGTGCCGTAGACCATGGCTCCTAGACGCGCCGCGAAGCCGACGAGAAGCTGCCCTACTCCTCCTGCCGCCGCGTGCACGAGGCAAGACCGCCCGGGCCCAAGGCGGCCAACGTCCGTGGCCAGGTAGTGCGCCGTCAGACCCTGAAACGTTGTGGCGGCAGCAAGAGAAAGTGGCACGACAGCTGGCACGTGGACGAGCTGCCAGGCCGGCACGACGGCGAACTCGGCATGGCTGTTCCAGACGAGGCAATAGGCGACCCGGTCGCCGGGGCGGAATCCGGTCACGCCGGCACCGACCCGCTCCACCGTTCCCGCCCCTTCCATGCCGATGGTGGTCGGCAGGCGGACGGAGTAGGTCTGCGAGCTTGCGAACACACCTCGGCGCGTTCCCACGTCCATGATGTTGATCCCGGCATAGGCCATCCGCACCAGCACCTCGTCTGCGCCCGGATCGGGCACCGGGATGTCCTGGAGCCGGAGCACCTCCGGTCCGCCATACTGCTCAATGCGGATGGCTTTCATGCGGTCACCTTTCCTGCGCCGGACGCCTGCTTCTACAATTTTTTGCTCGCGGCGGATCGGAACGTTGCGAAGCGGTTTAGCTGATAGTGGATGCCCTCCCTCGCCGGTTTGCGGCGATCCGCGGTTTAGACCGATCCGTTGCCACGAGGGACTGCTCGATGAGCGACAGGACCGAGATCCGGCCGAGGTTCATCCGCTGCCGCTCGGGCATCCCCCCAGTCGTCCCACAGCCGGCAGTGCGCCTCGATCCGGGATTTCACGATCGCGTATGCAGGGCGGGACACCATGATCGGAGCGGTGACGTGGGCGTTTGTCTCTGCACCGGATGGGGTGCACTCGCTGGAGCGGGCTCGCGACGGAACGTCGAAGAAGGAGAGAAGGGTCGTGCTCCTGTTCGGTAAAGATGCCGAAAGCCGCGACGGTGACAGGCAGATCACCGGAGCGCTGCCGAAGATGATCGAGAAGGCGGCATCCGCGGAGCACAAGCGAGGCTTCGAGACGCGTCTACGCGAAGCCGAAGAACATCTGGTGCGCCTCGAGCAAATCCTCCGCATGCATGGCGCGGGATCGAAGGTGGCAACCTGGCCGGCGATTGACGTCATTCTGAAGGCGGCAAACAGCATGGCGGGCAACGTTGCTGACAGCAGGGTCCTGGATGCAGCGCTCATCTTCAAGGCGCCCAGCGCCCGGGCTCGAAAGTTCTCCGCAATCTTGCACGACATAGAAGTCGGCCAGCTGAGCACCGGCGGGATGCAAATCGGGTGGTAGAGCAGCAGAGCCAGAGCGTCCCGCCGCGCCTTGAGCTTGATGTTGCACGGATGGGAGACGGCGTTGTCTGACGAAAGCCTTGGCCTCGGCCGTCTCTTGCGCCGCCCCGGTCCACCGAAACCGGCGAAGGATGTTCGGGGTGTGCAGATCGACGATCCCCGCCTCGCTTCCGTGTTGGCGGCCGATGCCGAACTGCTGGTGTTGCACGAGGGGACCTTGCACGCCGAGGGGCCGGTCTGGGAGCCAGTGAGCGGTGTGCTGTTCTGGTCGGACGTGCCCAATCGCCGCCTGCTTTCGCTCTATCCGGACGGCCGGGTGGAAACCGCGCTTGACGGCACGTTCTTCATGAACGGCAACGCGATCGACGCTGAGGGCCATCTTGTTCACTGCGAGCACGGTCGTCGCTGCATCAGCCGTTCCGACAGGCCCGGAGAGCAGCCTCGGCCGATCGTCACCCATTTTGGTGGCAAGCGCTTGAATACGCCCAACGATGTGGCAGTGGCTCCGGATGGAGCGATCTGGTTCACAGATCCGACCTTTGGCCTCCTGATGCCTAACCAGGGCAGCATCGCCGAGCCGGAACTGGATCACCGCAGCGTCTACCGCTTTGACCGACGAACGGATGAACTGCGCCGCATGGCGGATTTCGAGCAGCCGAACGGCGTCGGCTTCTCACCGGACGGCCGCGTCCTCTACGTATCGGACACCGCCCTCTCGCTCAACGAGATACCGAACGCCGGAATGGGCAGCACGCACGAGATCATCGCCTTCGACGTCGCTGAAGGCGGCGCGCTTTCCAACCGGCGATTCTTTTGCCACACCGACCATGGCTACCCGGACGGCTTTGCGATTGACGGCCGCGGCTGGGTGTGGACCTCGGCGGCTGACGGGGTGCACATCTGGTCGGCGGAGCGGGACCGGCTGGGCTTCGTCCCGACTCCGCAGACGGTGTCCAACGTGTGTTTCGGAGGCGTTGACGGTAAGCGACTGTTCATGGCTGCGACGAAACAGTTGCTTGCGATTGATCTATCGAACTGAAGCCTCGTTCGCCTTTTCCGCCAAATTGACTCACAAATCAGCCGCCGGGCGTGTCGTTGTCCCGGCACACGCGGTGGAACAGATGCGTGCTGAAAGTTGCATTCGGGTCCGACCGGTATCGCGGCGGATGGCCGAGCTGGATGCCGTTGCCGGTCAGCACGGTGCGGTTCTGGCAGGGAACCACTTCGACCAGGAAGCGGAGCACATCGGCGGCGGATTGCCGCGTCGCTTCCTTCTCCAGCCGGGCTAAAACGAGCTTGGACGTCCGGTCGATCGCGACGAACAGGTAGCGGTGGCCGCGTGCAGCGCTGTCGACACGAGCATGAGGCCGGCAGTCACGAGAAGCCGCCAAACGCAACCAGAACGTCCCATCAGCCCAACCCTCACGGTAGATAGCTATGCTATAGCGTAACGTTGCCGTTAGACAACTCGCGGTGGGTGGATCAATCTCGTCACCGCGACGTGCGATCGAAGGTGTTGCGGACGCAGACCGGCGAACGGGCGTTTCGGCCCGGGTATGGGAAATGTTTGAGAGCCTGCCCCACACCCGGCTCTGCTCTACTGTTCGCCTTAGTCTTTCAGTATGATATAAGGTAACAGATTGGGTGGCCAGACGGAGCTCAACGGTGAACCCGAAAACCTGTCGATCAACAGACGAGCAACTCCAGGCCGCCTCGCAGCGATGTTCCGAGCAGGGCATCCGGATGACCGAGCTGCGGACGGCGGTCTATCGTCTGATCCTCGACGCCACAGTACCGCTGACCGCCTATCAACTTCTGGACCGCCTCAAGGAACAACGGACCGGTGCCGTCCCGCCGACCGTGTATCGAGCGCTCAACTTCCTTCTCGAGCAGCACCTCATCCACAAGGTCGAACGACTGAATGCCTTCCTCCCCTGCGCCGAAGGGGGTTCGCACGACCACGCGGCTCAATTCCTGATCTGCGCGCGCTGCGGAACCGTGGCCGAAATCGAGGATCGCGCCGTGAGCGCGGCTCTCGAAAGCGCGGCTCGGCGCTCCGGCTTTTGGGCGAAGGCAACCACTGTCGAGCTCGACGGGACGTGTTCCGCCTGCCGCTGACGCCTCGCGCGTTCACGCGGCCGCATTTTTGTAGGTCATATCGCAATAGTCTCGTTTGCGCCGAGATCACTCGCCCCACCTCTTCCAGGAGAAAGTCATGCCCACCTCGGGCTAGAGTCTCGCCAGCCAGTCCCGGAGCCTCGTCATGGTGCTGACCGGCGATCTCGGCGCGCGCAAGACCACCTGCTCCGCACCTTCGTCAACCTGCTCAAGCGCGAGGGCCGATTTGACGCGGATCTGATAGTGACGGCCTCGCCGACCCGGCACTTGTCGCGCAGACCTTCTTCGTTGACGACGAGGTCAGGGAGGTCGCCATGCTCGGCAGCATCGTTACCGTTTGGACGTCGATGTAATCCTGCGCAACAAGCCGGACCTGGTTCCAGCCGATGGGCTGGCTTCTTTGGATCCGGCTCCGAGCGATCAAACCCGACCGCAATCGTCCGTCGCACGGAGCGCGGCAAGATCGCGCCGACTGACATCCTGGACCGCCGTGCCATCAATCTCGATCGCATTCTGGCCATCGAGCCGGCACTGGCCGATGGCGCGCACGAACAGGCCGGTCGACGTGAACCGTTTTCAGGCGCTGGATTGGCACGCTGCTGCGCGAAAGGGGTCAGTCGATCTGCGCTCGAAAGGCATTCTCGACCTCAAGAGCAGTTCCAATCGTGTCGTCTTCCAGGCCGTCCAGATGCTGATCGAGGGTGACGAAGGCAAGCCATGCCCGGACGAGGTTCGTGGCTTCACGCTCGTGTTGATCGGACGCGTTCTCGACGTATGCGTGCAGCGGTTGCGTTTGCGTCGTGAGCGTAGAGAAAGGAACAGAGCGGGACGGCCGCATCTTCTGCGGCGAAGCATGCGCCGACCACCACAAAAGCGGTGACGGTTGCCAGCATGCCGGTTGCGCCTGCCACGGGTAATTGGTTGGCCGAAGGCTCCACCCGCCGGGACGCAGCCGCCGAGGACGGCTTCTCCGGTCAGCACCAAGCGCGCAAGAGGCGACCTGCCCACCATCGAGCCCCGCGGC
>CAXUBM010000004.1:19566-35044 GCA_964249235.1 uncultured Acetobacteraceae bacterium
CGGACTTGATACATTATAGCATTCGTGCTGATCTTCCGGCCGAGATCAGCAGGATGCGGATGAAGCAGCGCCTTACCCCTTTGTTCGGTCGGTACTCGCCGCCCGGCGCGTTCGGGCAGCCGCTTCGGTGGCGCGGAACCGGCAGCTTTCTCGAACTGCTGGTCGCGACCCGGAAGAGGACCTGCTGCGCGTGAAGGGGATCCTCAACCTTACCGGGCAGAACAGGCTCGTGGTGATCCGTGGTGCCCAGCACCTGCTGCACGAGCCGGTGCTGCTCGCGGACTGGCCGGCGGGCGACGACCGCCGGTCGCGCCTGGTGTTCGTCACCCGCGGCCTCGAGCGCTCCACGGTCGAGCGGGGCATCTCGGCGTTCGAGCGCGCCCCTTTCCTGCCGACAGCGCGTGAGCGTGCGTCGATCACTCTCACGGCTTCGGCAGTTCCCGCTTCGCGATGAAGGCGACGATGCTGAAGCAGCTTCCCGCCCTCGCGTCGCTGGTGGCCGTCGTGGCGCTTGGTCGACTCGATCCTGCGCTCGCGGCCAGTTCCGGCCCGATCACCGCGATCGGTATGGAGGACGAATACGCCGACGTTGTTTCGCAAGTCGGCGGACGGTTCGTCACCGTCGAGGCGATCGAGACTGATCCCAACACCGATCCCCACTCGTTCGAAGCCAGTCCGAAGGTCGCGCGTGAGATCGCCAGCGCCGACCTGATCGTCGTCAATGGGGTCGGCTACGACGGATGGGCAGAGAAGATCATGTCCGCTTCGACCAGGCCCGACCGCAAGGTGATCAACGTCCAGGAGCTGCTCGGGCTGCCCGACGACACCGCGAACCCGCATCTGTGGTACGCCCCCCGGACGATGCCGGCTGTCGCACAGGCCGTAGGCGACGCGCTGTCCGGACTGGATCCGGCACACTCCAGGTTCTTCCGCGCCAACGTGGCGAAGTTCGTCGCGTCGCTCCGATCCTGGCAGGCGGCAATCTCGTCCTTCAGGGCGGAACATGGCGGGACACCGATTGCCGTCACCGAGCCGGTCGCCGACTATCTGCTGCAGGCGATGGGGTTCCAAATCCTCACACCGTTCACTCTCCAAAGGGCGATCATGGACGGTACCGATCCCTCGCCGCAGGACGTTGCGATCCAGAACAGTCTTTTCACCGGCAAGAAAGTGAAGATTTTCGCCTACAACCAGCAGGTCACCGACACGCTGACCAAGAGCTTCCTGGACGCCTCGAACAAAGCCGGCATCCCGGTGGTCGGCGTGTACGAGACCATGCCGACGCCCGGCTACACCTACCAGACCTGGATGCTGGCCGAGTTGGCGGCACTCGAGCGTGCGGTCACCGGCAAGCGGTCCACCGAAACGCTCCAGAAAGGACACTGAGCGTCGTGCTGGCCAGGGGGGAAGTCCTGGCTGTCCGTCGGGCGAGCGTCTCGCTTTCTGGACGTGCCGTCCTGACCGACATCGAGTTCGGCCTGGAGGCGGGCGAATTCTGCGGCCTGATCGGCTCCAATGGCTCCGGCAAGACCACCCTGCTGCGCACCATCCTCGGTCTTGTCACGCCCAGCGGTGGCACCATCACCGTCGAGCGCGAGACATGTCGGGCACGGATCGGCTACGTGCCGCAGCGATTCGCCTTCGATCCATACATGCCGATGCGGGCGCGCGACCTCGTCGCACTCGGTCTGGACGGCAACCGGTTCGGCGTGCCGTTGCCCTCGCGCCGGCGCCGCCGGCAGGTCGACGAAATGCTCGAAGCGGTCGACGCCACCCCGTTCGCCGATCAGCGGATCGGCAGCCTTTCCGGCGGCCAGCAGCAACGGGTCCTGATCGCGCACGCGCTGATCCGGCGGCCTCGCCTGCTGCTGCTCGACGAGCCGCTTGCCAACCTGGACATGCGCAGTGTTGCCGGCATCGTCGCCCTGTTGCGGCGTTTGTCGCGGGAGTTCCAGTCGACCGTTCTCCTGTCGGCGCACGACATGAACCCGCTGCTCTCGGCGATGGACCGGATCGTCTATCTTGCCCATGGGCGCGCGGTGAGCGGCCGAGCCGACGAGGTCGTGCGCACGGACGTGCTGAGCCGGCTCTACGGCTACCACATCGATGTCGTGCGCGTGCACGGCCGCATTCTGGTCGTCGCTTCCGAGGGCGAGCACGATGCCCGCGTAGCCCTCGCCCGCGATCCGACCCACGCGATCGACGTGCCATGACCGGCCTGCACCACGTGCTCGCCCTCCTGTTCGCGCCCGGCCTCTTCGACAGCGGACCGGTGCACACGGCGTGCGTCATCGGTGCCGCCGCCGCCATCGTTTCCGGCGTGGTCGGCGTCTTCACCGTCATCCGCGGCCAATCCTTTGCCGGCCACTCGCTCGCCGACGTCAGCAGCGCCGGCGGTGCCGCGGCCTTCCTTCTCGGCATCAACCCGCTGCTCGGCTTCATCGGCATGGGCGTGCTGGCCGCGACCGGCATGGAACTGGTCCGGGTCGACCGTGCGTCCGAACGCGATCTCGTCACCGGCATCGTCACCGGCGCCGGCCTCGGCCTGGCGGCACTGCTGCTCTATTTCGACGTGACCACGAGCAGCACCACGGGTGCCGCCGTCACCATCATGTTCGGCTCGATGTTCGCCATTCCGGCCGCCATCATCCCGCTCGCCGTCCTGGTCGGGCTCGGCGCGCTGCTCGCGGTCGGCGTGCTCTACCGCCCGTTGCTGCTCTGCTCGCTCGACCCCGACCTCGCCGCCGTGCAAGGCGTGCCGGTGAGGCTCGTCGGCTTGCTGCACCTGATCGTGGTGGCGCTCGCCGTGGCGCTGTCGGCCATCACGGTCGGCGCCATCCTGTCGACGGCGCTGCTGATCGGGCCGGCCGCCATTGCGCTGCATCTCGCCAGACGGCCGGGACTGGCGATCCTGCTGGCCGTCGTCATTGGAGTCGCCGCGACCTGGGGCGGCATCCTCCTCGCCTATGACAGTTACGAATGGACCGGCGGCCGTGGCTGGCCCGTCAGCTTCTGCATAGTGGCGCTGATCTTCGCCGGCTACGTCGTCGCCTCGCACGCGGGGCTCGCCACGACCGGCGGCGAACGCCTGGCGGCCCGCGCCGCCGGACCGCGTGCGGCTGTCATCCGATAGATCCGGCATGTTCGACGACTTCATGGTCAACAGCTGGATCGCGTCCACCCTGGTCGGCGCCGTCGCCGGCGTCGTCGGTTTCTTCGTCGTGATCCGCGGCGCCTCGTTCGCAGCACACGCCTTGCCGCTCAGCGCCTTTCCGGGCGCGGCCGCTGCCAACCTGCTGGGCGTCGATCCGCTGGTCGGTCTGCTCGTGTTCTCCGGGCTCGGGGTGGCCGGCATCAGTCAGCTCGCACGGCGCAGCCGCCGCGACCTGGCGACGGCTCTGTCGCTGGTCATGCTGCTCGGGCTCGGCGCGCTGTTCCTCAGTCGCACCACCGAGTATTTTCAAGCGGTCTACGCCTTGTTGTTCGGCGAAGTGCTCGGTGTGAGCACGCAGGATCTAGGCCCCTTGGCCGTGCTCAGCCTCGTCTCGATCGCGCTGGTCGTCACCTTGTTCCGTCCGCTGCTGCTCAGCTCGGTGTCGCCTGACCTGGGCGCGGCGCGCGGCGTGCCGGCACGCACGATGGAGGTGCTGTTCCTGGGCGTGGTCGCGCTCGCCACCGCAATGGCGCTGCCGGTCGTGGGCGCCCTGCTGGTGTTCAGTCTGATGGTGGGCCCTGCTTCAGCGGCGCGCAGCATCACCGACCGGCCTCTGCGCGCCATGTTGCTTTCCGGTGTGCTGGCGATCGCTACTGTCTGGGCGGCAATCGCCTTGTCCTTTGCTTCGGACTGGCCGATCGGCTTTTTCGTCGGTGGACTCAGTGCCTGTGCCTACGGAATGGGGCGTCTGTGCCAGCCGGGGCCGACGCGGCGTCGCCAGTCCCGTGATTCCGTGGCCGTATCGGCGACCGCACGTTGATCGAAAGCATCGTCGCTTCACGGCCGGTCGCAAGCCTCAAGCTGCTCGCGCCCGCCATGCAGCAGAGCCAATCACACAAGGCTTTTGGGAAGGCGTTCCCGCCAGTTCCTCGCGCGTCAGAGCCCTATGGCGCGGGAACGGATCATCAGTCGCGGCGCCGGAAGCCGACGAGGTCATGAAGGGCAGACATGCCGCCCTCAACGTAGTCCACAATCACCCCCTCGCGTCCCCACTCCCGCCGCGTGAAGGAGGGTGTTTGGTAGACGGTCCGATAATAGCCGGCTGGAGCAACCCCGTCCAAGGCGCGGTCGAGAGCTCCATCCAGCATTTCATCTCGTTCAAGCGCAGTGGAGATCGCTGGATTGAGATTGGCCGCAAACAAGCCATGCAGGGAGGCAGCAAAGACGCCCTGCGGAACCAGGACACGGCAGATCTCAGAAAGCCACTGCTTCTGTAGCGTCCAGGGTAGATGGGTCATCACGGAGTATCCGATCACCGCATCGAAAGAGCCGTCCTCGAACGGCAAAGGTGGGACTAAGTCGGTGATGTGGAAAGCACCGGAGGGCAAGCTGTGATTGCACCAAGCGATCGCCTCGGCGTCGATGTCGCTGCCTGTCAGCGAGATATCGGGCCAGAACCGCAGGAGGTAACGATCGATCCGCCCCGCGCCACAACCCCAGTCCAAGACGCGTGAGCGGGCGCGAGTTGGGAGATGGGTTTGCAGGAACGCAATGAACTGAAGGGCATTGTCCACTCCACTCTCGACGAAAACCTTCTCGCTCACATCGCCTGCAACGCGCCTCCTTAATCGCTCGTCGGGCAGGTCATCCGCCAGATAGGGTGCAGTGAGGCAATACTTCTGAAGCAGAAACAGCTCACCGCTCTCTGCCGTGCCCACGACCGACACGCTGACGAAATCCTGCCCGCTCGCTTCGAAACTGCCCACTATGGCAAAGCCTGATCTCTCCGCGTGAGCAACGTGGGCAAAGACCTGCCCGACATCCTTACGGATCGCCACCGGCTGTTCGTCCAGCAACTGTTCGTTCAAGTAGACGGCGATCATCTTGATCTCAGCATCTGGCGCTATCAACCATCCCGCTACCGTCGCGGTCGAACCTGCGAACTCCACAAGATCAAGACTCCCCCTCGCTCGCCTGCTGCCAGCCCAAGCTGATCGGAAGGAATTGAATCGCAGTTCTCCCGTCACCTAGAACCCTTCCGCCGCTCCATGGCGAAGGCATCATAGACCGCGGTGATCGGCTTGGCCAAAGGGTGCGAAGACCAGCGAGCTGTTGGGGTGCCGGCGTTTCCGATGACGCCGGAGAGCTTCAAGGCGACGCATGGGCCTGTTCGAAGACGTCTTCGCGTGGGCCGGCCGGGTGCGATTGCGCGGTCTGACCATCTCGTCATGATGCCTCTTTCGCTGTTCCGCATCCCATGACGAAGCCGTGTCCAGGTCATTCCGGAACCTGTCGGCGGACGGCAACGTCAAAGGACTGGACGCCACCGACTTCGCGGTGAAGTCGGCGGAGCTCACCGTATAATGCATTCCGAGAGGGGAATGGCCGCACGATGCGGCTGCATCTCAGGCAACTCGCGATGGAGGCTGGTCACCAGCTCGACAAGACGCCGTTGCCGTTCGAGCGTGGAACGACGCCTCCAACAACAGCTTCAACACGGGTGATACACGGCCCCTGGCGGCCGTCATCGCACAGGGCCTCGATCCCCGGCATCGTCTGGACACCGAGGTGCTCAGGGGGCCTTCACGCCGTCGCCAGATGGGCGCGTGGTCTATGCGGCGATCGCCGAGAAGCTCGACCGACAGATCGTGGAGTTGGCGGCGGCCGAGAAGCTCAAGAAGGATCGGTCGTCCTGACGCCAGAGCAGCGACATCGAACGTCAACCCCGGAGCCCCCTTCAGCCGGCCCCACATCGAAAGAACCCGAACGGTCGTCTCCAACTCTGCCGGACAGTCCGCGAAGGCGGCGTCGAGCGCATGTTGACCGCCTCTGGCCGGGCGGCCGCGAGGGCCCCTGCCCTTGGCAGTGGCAAGAGTGCGTTGCTACGCTCTGGTGTGCCTTCGTCTCCTCCGGGCATGTCCGGGTGGATGATCTCGGGTGACCCGGCGATGACGAATGTGTCCACAGGCCGTCTCATTCACCGGCCACGAAGCCTGGAGTTGTTAGATGACCGATACGCCGGGCGTGGTGCCCGCCGATGCCGGCGGCGGCCTGGCTCTGACCGGCATCGCCGGCCTCGATATCGTCCTCGCCGGCGGCCTGCCGCGCGATCGCCTCTACCTCGTCGAGGGAACGCCAGGCACCGGCAAGACGACCCTCGCGTTGCAGTTCCTATTGGAGGGCCAGCGTCTGGGTGAGTGCGGCATGTATGTCACTCTCTCCGAGACGGCCGATGAGCTGCAGGCCTCGGCGGCGACCCACGGCTGGTCGCTCGACGGGCTTTCCATCCTCGAACTGGTGCCCGAGGCCGGCCTCGACTCCGAACAGGAGCAGACCCTGCTCCACCCGGCCGAGTTCGAGCTTGGCGAGACCACCGCGCGCATCCTGGAACGGGTCGAGCAGGAACGGCCGGCACGGCTCGTCATTGACAGCCTGTCGGAGCTGCGCCTGCTGGCGCAGACCCCGCTGCGCTACCGTCGGCAGGTTCTCGCGCTCAAGAACCGCTTCACCAGCCGCCGCTGCACCGTGCTACTCCTCGACGACCAGACTGCCGAGCCGCGGGACCTGCAACTGCACAGCGTCGCCCACGGCGTCATCGCGCTGGAGCTGAGCAGCAACAACTACGGCGCGGAGCGCCGTTCCCTGAATGTGGTGAAGATGCGGGGCGTCCGGTTCCGCGGCGGCCATCACGACTACGCCATCGAGAGGGGCGGCCTTGCCGTCTATCCACGCCTCGTCGTCTCCGAGCACCACATCAGGCTGGCGCCGGCCTCGGTCGGGACTGGCATTCCCGAGCTGGACGCCTTGCTGGGCGGCGGGCTGGTGCCCGGCACCAACACCCTGATGATGGGGCCGACCGGCACGGGCAAGACATCCACCGCCACCCGCTGCGCGCTCGCAGCGCTGGAGCGAGGCGAGCGGGCCGCCATCTTCATGTTCGACGAAGAACTCGGCACGTTCTTCACCCGCTCCGTGGGGCTCGGCATGGATCTGCGGCCGTATCTGGACGCGGGACTGCTCCAGGTGCGCCAGATTGAGCCGTCCGAGCTGTCGCCGGGCGAGTTCGTCCACTACGTGCGCCGCGCGGTCGAGGTCGATGGCGTTCGGGTGGTGTTGATCGACAGCCTCAACGGCTACCTCCACGCCATGCCCAACGAGCGCTATCTGATCCTGCAGATGCATGAGCTGCTCAGCTACCTGAGCCAGCACGGGGTCGTGACGCTGCTTATCCTCGGCCAGCACGGCCTGGTTGGCGACGTGCACTCGGACGTGGATCTCAGTTACCTGAGCGACACCATCATTCTGATGCGCTTCTTCGAAGCGGCCGGTTCGGTGCGCCGGGGCCTGTCGGTGGTGAAGACCCGCACCTCGTATCACGAGCCCTCCATCCGCGAATTCGAGCTGGGCCCCACCGGTCTGACCATCGGCGCCGTGCTGCACGAATTCGAGGGTGTTCTGAGCGGCACGCCCGTCTACCGCGGCAGCGCCGGCGCCCTGATGCAGACGACGCACCCGTCGCTTGCCGCGCCGCCGCGGAACGGCTGAAGCCCGCATGGACACGACGGCAGCTGGAGAACACACGGTCCTGGTTCTGGCGCCGCGCGGCCGTGACGCGGGGCTGGCAGCCGGGATCCTCGCCAGGGTCGGGATGACCTGCCGCACCTGCGCCGATCTCACGGACCTGGTGCGAGCCGCCGGCGAGGGCGGGGGCGCCGCCCTGATCACCGAGGAAGCGCTGGACGGCGACGCGAGCGTGCTGCTGCGTTGGGTGGCAGCGCAGCCACCGTGGTCCGACTTCCCCTTCGTCGTCTTGGCAGCACCACGCAGCGCCATTGAGCAGGGGGCGCGGGCGCCGTCGTGGTTTGACAGGATCGGCAACGCCGTGCTGCTCGAACGACCGCTCGGCGCCGCGGCACTGGCAAGTGCCGTCCGCGCCGCGCTGCGCGCCCGCCGAAAACAGTACGAGATGCGGGCCTATCTCACCGAGCGCGAGCTGGCCGCGGCGCAACTGGCGACGCTCAATGCCTCGCTGGAAGCCAGGGTCACGGAGCGGACGGCGGAGCTGCGGGCCGCCTACGACCGCCTCGGGGACGAAGCGCGCGAGCGCGAGCAAGTCGAGGCCCGGCTCGCGCAGGCGCAGCGCATGGAAGCGTTGGGCCAACTCGCAGGCGGCATCGCCCACGATTTCAACAACGTGCTGCAGGCGGTGACCGGCGGCCTGAGCCTGATCCAGCGCCGGTCGGGCGACGCCGACGTCGTGAAGCATCTTGCGGTCATGACCGGCGATGCCGCCCAGCGGGGCGCCTCGATTACGGGACGACTGCTCACCTTCGCGCGGCAGGGGGCGCTCCGGGCGGAGCCGGTGCTGCCCCGGCCGCTGCTGGAGGGGTTGCACGAGATGCTGGCGCACACGCTCGGCATCGATATCGCGGTACGGGTGAACACCGACCAGAATCTTCCGGCGCTGCTGGCCGACAAGGGCCAACTGGAGACCGTGCTGGTGAACCTGGCCGTCAACGCGCGTGACGCCATGGTGGATGGCGGCACGCTGCTCCTCGCCGCCGTCGCCGAGCTGGTCCTGGACACGATGCACCCGGCCCGCCTGGTGCCAGGTCGCTACCTGCGATTGTCGGTTTCGGACACGGGCAAGGGCATGGACGCGGCCACGCTGGCGCGGGCGAGCGAACCATTCTTCACGACCAAGCCACTCGGCCAGGGCACCGGGCTTGGCCTGGCAATGGCGCGCGGCTTCGCCCATCAATCCGGCGGCGGCTTCGCAATCAAGAGCGTGCCCGGCGAGGGCACAATCGTGACGCTGTGGTTCCCCGAAGCGATTGGTGCCGTGGTGGCGGGCAAAATCACTGCTTTTGCCGAAGGCGCGGCGCTTTCCACTTCGACGTCGACCCGCGTGCTGATCGTGGACGACGACGCGATGGTGCGCGAGGTGGTTGCCGGCCAGATGGAGGAGCGGGGCTACTACGTCGTCCAAGCAGGCGATGGCTTGGAAGCGCTGGCCCAACTCGACGGGGGCGCGGCCGTGGACCTGCTGATCTCCGACTTCGCCATGCCCGGCATGAACGGGCTGATGCTCATTCAGGAGGCGCGGCGGCGCCGGCCGGAGCTGCCCGCCCTGCTGCTGACCGGCTACGCCGACGCCAGCGTGAGGCTCGCCGTCGAGGATGCCAGTTCAGGAGGCACGGCGTTGCTCCGCAAGCCGGTATCCGGCACCGCGTTGGCCGCGCGCGCGGCGGCGCTGCTGGCGCACGCCGCCGCGTTGGCTGCTGAAACGCTCGGACACCGCAGGCTGTAACACTGGACGCAGGAGCTTACGTTTCGGTCTCACCCAAGCGGGTCCGGGCGGATGAGCGCGGGTCCGCCTCGGGCAATGGAGGGTCCGGTGCAGTCAGTATGGATGTGCCGGAGAGGATCTGAACCGCCCCGGCTTTCCCGAAGACCGTTCGGTTTGAGTTTCTACGCGGTGATTGGCATGGCCTGAAGGGCGGCGTCTTAGCCGGCTTCGGCCTTGGCTGCGGGGATGTTGAGCTCGAGGAGGCGACGGATGTTGAACCAGTCGACCCAGTGCTGCGACCTTACGATGGCGGTCGATCCCGCCGCCGAGCGGATCTTTTCTGGCCGCCGCGACGCCGGATGGACCGGTGCCCCCCACGCAGCCGCAAGGCGGCCGGCGCTTTGGCGTGCCGGGCAGCTGACAGCCGGTAGAGCTTCGATCCAAAGTAGCCCGTCAGGGCGCTGGAACTACCCGGCAGTGGTGCCGCGTGACCGCGGATGGGTTATTGGCCAGCTTGCTGCAAAGCCTCGCCGAGCTTCGCGTGCTTGGTGTCGGAGCGCTTGAGCTGCTCGACGAAAGACTTGAGGGACGGGTTGTCGGTGCTCTCGATCTCTTTCTGCTCGGTGACGACGTCGTTCTGGTTGTCCTGCGCCTCGTCCTTGACGAAGGCGGTGTCGAACGCCTTGCCATCCAGGCTCTTGAGGTGGTCGTAGGATTGCTGCTTCTCATCGGTCATCGTGGTCGGCAGGTCGACCCCGTTCCGCTTGGCGAGATGGTGAAGCTTCGGGTTCAGGCTCTTGTGGTCGGCGATCATCGTGTGCGCGTAGCTCTTGATGTCGCTGCGCCTGGCTTTTGTCAGCGCGAGCTTGGCGGTGGCCAGCTCGTAGGTGGTGCCTTGCGCGGTGCTGACCAGGAAGTCGTGATCCGCTGATGACAGCGACGCCGCCAGGGCGGCGGGCGAGACGAAGCCGACGCCGCAGCAGAGCACAGCCCTCGTGGCCAGCGTTTTGAGGCGAACGTTCATGAAGAAGTCTTTCCGGTTGCGATGATGCCTGCGCTGGCGCCGGCTGTGCTGACGTCAACCCACTTGGCTCAGCGGAGTTGCTGGTCGAGCAAACTCTTGATTTTGCGGGCTGGTTGGCAATGGAACCGGGTGCTCGGTTGGTCGCGCCCGAAGTCGTGGTCCCAATGATCGCGGCGCAACTCTGGCGCCGGTCGCTCGTCCACGCGGGCACGGAGCGCTGCCGAGAATGCGGCAGCGCTGCGAATGCCTCGGCATTCACGGCTTTCGCAGCCTGGACGGCGTCTCGACCGTAAGGGTGCCGCACACACCGTCCGAGCCTCGATTACTGGCTGGTGCTGCCGTTGTTGCTGCTCGACGCGTCGCTGCCGGAGTTCTTCGACATCTTGGCTCCGGCCTTGGTGATCATCGTGACAGAATCGGGACCGATCATCATCATCACGCGCTGACCGTTCTTGTCCTTGGCTCGAACGAAGAAGGAGGTCGGCATGACCTGAACGTCGGAGTAGCCGTTCTTCGCCAGATCGCGCTTCAGGTTCTGCCTGATTGACATGCTGCCGGAGCCGGAGCCGCCGGAGTTCGATGATTGGTTGTCGGAGATCGAGGCCGACGCGGACGACGGATTGCTGGTCGATGAGGAGGACGATGGCTGTGCCAGCGCAGGAAGCGCGCAGGCGAGATGCGGCATCGGGCGGAGTTGATGCAGCCGCGCGTGTCGGGCCGTCAGCCCTCGCCGGCGTCCTCTGCAACGTGGCGAGAAAAGGTGGCGTGGCAGTCACCGCAGCAGCAGCACGACGAACCCACCGTAGGCGGCGATCAGCACGCCGCCGCCGATCCGGTTCATTCGGCCGCGGCGCAGGAAGAGCAGGGTCGCAAGCACGGTCGTGCCGAGCAGGCACCATAGGGTCAGTCGCGCCGTCGGCGAGACCGTGTCCTCGGGCAGGAACAGGGTCGGCAGGTAGGCACCGGCGAGCAGGTTGAGGCTGTTGCTGTTGAAGGTTTCGCTGACCACCGCGGCGCCACGTCCCTGGACCGCGAGGCGGATCGCCGCCACCACATTCGGAATGCCGGTCAGCGTCGCCAGGACCAGCGCTCCCAGCACGACCTCCGACAGGCCCCACCTCGCACCCAGTAGGCTTGCCGCCTTCACCATGCCGATGCTGGTCAACACGACCACCGCGAGCAGCGGCACGATCGCCAGCTTGTCCGCCCAGGAGGGCGGATGCGGCCGCTGCTCGTCGCCGGCATCCACTTCGGTGTCGCTTACCGCCTCGCGCAGCCAGCGCCTCACGGGACCCGGTATCGCGACCTGGCGCACCTGCGCGGGCTTCATCGCCGAGATGATGACGTAGGGCAGCATGATCGCGGCGATCAGCAGGCCGGTCCAGAGCGGCGCGAGGCCCAGCACCATCTGGCAGGCGATGATCGACGTGATCCAGAGCGAGACGCCGGCATCAAGCAGCAGCGTCTTGACGCCGCACACGACGCTGCCGGCGAGCAGCGCGCTGAGGCCGAGCAGGGCGGCGAGGTTGAAGATGTTCGAGCCCAGGATCACGCTCTTGCCGAGATCGTGCTGGCCGCCGATCAGTGCCGTCAGGGCCGAGGCAATTTCGGGCGAGTCGGCACCGAGGGCGGTGACCAGACCGAGCAGCCCCTCGGACAGGCCGAACGCGGTCCCGACCTGGTCCAGACGGTGCGACAGCACCGCGCTGGCCATGGTGCCGATGACCAGACTGATCGCGAACAGGCCGATCGCCTCGACTACGGACAGGGCGCGCCACCCTCGACGAGCAGCATCTTCATGGCCGGCAACGCTGCGCTGCCCTGGAGGTCCGAGCGTCTCGTGCGGTGCACGGACGAGAGGATTGCGGCGCACGGGGATCCGCCTGTCGCCACGCTCGTTGCCAGCGGAGGTGCTGAGCCCGGCACCCTCTCGAAGGCGAGCCCGCGCGAGGACTTCTCGATGGTCGTCGCGCAGTCGCCGCCCGCATCAGGCCGTCACCGAACAAGCCCGAGGCGACAGCGCCGACCGCGTCGGCCCGGTGCAATATCGCCGCCTCGGATCAGGCGGGCTGGGCGTCCGCCGCGTCCGGCTCGTGCTCGATCGTGTTGCGGATCGCCTTGTCGCCCGCGCCGAGTACGTCGTGGGCGACCTGTTGCACGCCGTCCGCCAGATCCCCGCCGAGGGCTGCATCGAGCAGGCTGCCGGCGCTCCGGCTGCCGTCGAGCCCGTGCGTTTCGGCGCTCTCGCGGCCGGTCTGCACGACCGTCTGGGCAACGCTGCCGGCTTGGTCGCGCACGCCCTGCGCCGCGTCGCGCGCGGTATCGCGGACCTGGCCGGCGATACCGCCGAGTGCCGCCTCCTCCGCCTCGGACTGCGGCAGCAGCGCGCCCAGCAGGGCACCCGCCGCCAGCCCGAGCGCGCCGAGCAGGACCGGACTGGCGCTGCTCAGCGCCGAGACCATGTTGCTGGCGAGTTCACCGGCCGCCTGCCCGCCCTGCGACGCGGCCTTTCCGGCGCTGTGCGCAGCACCCTGCACCGCGGCGCTGGCGGCGCTGGCGGCACTGCCGAACTGGTCGCCAAGCCCCTGCGCGGTTCCGGCGGCGCTCTTCTGCGCGGCGCTCCAGCCGTCCTGGACGCGCTGCCCGAAAGACTGCGCGGTTTCCTGGGCATGTCGGGTCAGGCCCAGCGCCTGACTCCGTGCCGTGTCCAGGCGGGTGGCATGGTCGGCCTCCGACTCGCCGGGCCGCTTGGACGCATCCCGCTCGGCGGTCTGCATCCGCAGTTGAAGGGCGGCCGCTCCGCTGCGGTCGATCGGGCTGGCCGGCGTCGCCGCGGCCATGCCGGGACGCGGGTTTGAGGCCATCAGCCACGCCAGCCCGATGCTCGTCAGCGCCGTCGGCATCGGGTTGGCCCGGACATTGTCCATCAGGCTGCGGCCGAAGGCGGCGCCTTCGCTGCCACGGAAATAGCCAACCAGATCGTCGAGCACCTGACCGGGCGAGAGTCGATCCTGCAGCTCGTTGAGGTGGCCGCCGAGCCTGGACCGGGTGCGATCGAGATCATGCTCGATGCGTGCGGCCTCGTTGGTGTCGGACATCAGATATGCTCCTTCACGAGACGTGCGTCCTTGCGCAGGCTGGCTGCGGTCCGGTCCGGCTTGAGGGTGCGGAGCGACAACTTCGCCAGCCCGGCGCGCGCGAACAGCCCGCCTGCGACGACGATGACCGCGCCGATGATGAGAGACGCGCCCCAGATCGGCAGCCACAGGGCCAGGATGGCCGCGAGACCCTCCAGCAGCACCACCAGGCCGGCGAAGGCGAGCAGCGCGCCACCGAGCAGCCAGATTGCGGCGATCAGCACGTGGTCGAGCTTCTGATCGAGTTCGACGCGGGCGAGCTTCATCTCGCCCCGGACCAAGTCCTGCAGATCGCCCACAAGATTGCCGAGCAGCTCGCCCACGCCCACGCCACCCGTGCTCCGGGCCCCGCTCATGGCGCGCCGTCCGCAATGCCCGGATCGTCCTTCGGGGTACCCGCCACCGCCACCTTGCCGACGCGGCTGATGGCGAAACCGGCCGCGATCGACGCTCCCACGAACAGGGCCGGCTGGCGTTGCGCCAGGCTGCTCAGGTTGCCGAACAGGGTTTGCAGGTCGTTGGTGCGCAGGGTGTCGGCGAGGATCGACAGCTCGGCGGCGCCACGCTCGACCTGATGGGCGATCCAGTCCTGCTGTCCCTCGAGCTGCTCGCCGGACTTGTGCACCGCCTTCGCCATATTCTCGATCTTGTCGGCGAGCTCGCCCTTCTGCTCGTCGGCAAAGCCCGTCGCGCGCTCACCGATCGCTCCGGCGAGCGATGCACCCCGCGCCTGCGCCTCGTGCGCAACGTCGCGCGCCTGGCCCACAGCGTCGGATCCTGCCTGACCGGCTCTCGCCCCGACCTGCTTGGCTGCGGTGCCGATCGCCTGCAGGTCGGCGAGGTTGTCGCCGATCGCTTTCTGCCCGCTCTGGTCGACCATGAGTTGTCCGCTTCCTGCTGTTGGTTCCGGCGAATGGGCATCATGTCGGCCGATCCCGCCCGGCGCCGAAGCCCCGAGCGCGAGCCGCGTCAGTAGTTGAAGGCGGTCATCGACTTCAGCTGATCCTTGCTGACGTCCGGGAGCACCACGCTGTAGTCCTGGCCGTTGGCGTTGCCGGATGCCACGGTGCTGACCGCGTTGTCGCTGCCGCCGCCGGCATTCGAGTTCGACTTGCTGGGCTCGAATTTCAGCTTGCTGAACGGCACCTCGACCATCTTCGAGCCGACACCGAGGAAGCCGCCGACCGAGATGCTCACCTTCGAAATCTGACCGTTCGTGTCGAGCAGCATGTCGTTGATCGTGCCGACGCTGTCGCCCTGGCTGTTGTAGACCGTGGAGCCGACCAGCTTGCTGCTGCGCCAGTCGCCATGGCTCTGCTCGAGGCTGCCATTCGCGGTCATGGAACCGTTCGAGGCGGCGTTCGCAATCGCGCCCGTGCCGGCCAGCAACGGAATCGCCATCAGGATGGCGGCGTATCTCGTAGAGTAAATCGACATCGGCTTTGCTTCCTCGTCGACAAACGCCAGTGTCTCGGATCGAAGGACTGTCCCTCGCCGACCGGGAATCACTGCAGCGTCGCTGTCTTCGTCCCTTGTCGTATGGCTCTGTCGGTGGCACTGGGCGCAGCTTTGCATTCGCCAATCCACAAGCGTTTTCATCCGGACCCGATGCGGATCTGCAAGCTGCCGATCTTGCAACCGACCCGCAAAATCGTGGTTCGGATCTAAATTGTTGGCCGGCAGAGCCTTCGCCCGATGGTCCGTCTCCGTCGCCTCGATCAGGTCACGCGGGACGCGCTCTGAGGCGAAGTGTCCCGACCACCAGCGGGTCGTTCGCCTCGGTGTGAGGGAGCTCGTCAAATGACTGGAGCCATTCTCCCATCGGCTGGATTCCGGCTGCGATCTGGGCGGTCTACGCGCTGAACCAGCATGAG
>CAXUBM010000005.1:0-14761 GCA_964249235.1 uncultured Acetobacteraceae bacterium
TCCGGCCCTCTTGACGGAGGCTCGGGAACTAACTCAGCCAGGCAATTCGGTGACTTAGGCGGCCGCCTTGTCGCTCTTAAGCCGATCAAAAGGCGACCTTTCGGGGATAAGCCCCTACGAGGTGAGCGACATCCTGTCCGGCCAGCCCTTCCGCGCCCGCGACCTGAGGCGCGGCGGCGGGCCGGTGACCGTCACCGAGCGGACCGCAACCCACGTCCTCGAGCCCTGGGACGGATCGCCGCGCGGGTCGTCCCGGACGGCGACCGGTTCGTCCTCGCAGGCGGCCTGCTCGCTTTCGCGCTGGAGGGCACGGAGCGACTCTTTGCTGCTCTGCGCGAACATGGCCCCGCCCGGCCGCTTGGCGTCCGTGCCCGAAAGGCCAAGGGCGCGCTCGAGGGCTGGCCGGCTCCGACGAGGAGCTGCGCGCCGCGGCGCCGCTGTTCAGCAACGCTGATCCTGGACGTGCTGCCGTCGGCGCTGGACCACACGCCGCCGCAGGTCTTCGACAGCCACGGCGACGAGGTCGTCTTCCACACCGCGCGCTTCCCGCTCGCCGCCGGTGCCGCGGTGCGCGATGCCGAGGCCCGGCTCGCGGCCTCGCCGCCCTCCGTCGGGAAACCCCACCTGCTGAAACTGGATCGGGCCGCCCGCGGCGAGGCGCCCGACCATCGAGGGCGAAGAGGCGGTCATCTGGAACGTCACGCTCGACGACGGCTGCGTCGTGCTGGGCATCGAGCTGAAGGGTGGGGCCGTGATGCTCCGCGCCAGTTCCGCGGCGCGTGCCGAGCGCGGGCGCGCCATGCTGGCCGACGCCTCGCCGGGCTGGCCGGGTCGCCGCCGACCGAGATCCGGACAATTGAGCAGATGCGCGCCACTCAGCGCGGCGGCGCCCCTAAGGCCGGGCCGGCGATCCCGCCCGAGGCGCAGGCCGAATTGGCGCACGACATGCTGGACCGGCAATACCGCTTCCTACTCGACGAGCCCGTGCCGATGCTTGGCAACTGCACACCCCCCGCGCCGCCGCTCGCAGCGCCCGCGGCCGGCGCGACCTCGTCGTCTGGCTCAAGCACCTGGAGAACCGCTCCAGCCACGCGCCCGATTCCAGCCGACCCGATCACGACCTACGACTTCACCGGCTCTGGCAGGAACTCGGGATCGAGCGTCGGCGGGACTGAGCAACCCGATGACAAGGCGCTGCTTTAGGCCGCCACCGCGGTCGGGGTCGCCCTGCTGGAGGTCAGCGCGTGAGCGAGCTCATCCTTCAGGGCGCGCTCGTTCTCAGCTCGTCGATCACTTCGCCCATCCCAGCGCTCGTCGCCCAGCTTGGGGACGTTGCGGTCTGGCGCCACGTCGAGCTTTTCATGCCCGGAGGTGCGCGCTTCCTTGACTGGTGCGACGTGCGCGGCTCCGCCTTCCCTCCCATCCGCCCCGTAACGTGGCCGCCTCCATCGAAGGGCTGCAGCAGAGAAATGATGGCGTCGAGCGTTAAGCAGCAGCTCGCCGCCATCCGGATGTTCGCGATGACTTACCGAGAGCCAGGTTATCCCGGCCGACCCTTGAGCTCGGTCCGCGGCCCGATGGCGGACATCTGCCGCAAGGCTGGGACCAGCCAAGCGATCTAAGTCAACGAGAAGAAGAAGTATGACGGGCTGCTGCTGCCGACAGAGACGCGGCGGCTGAAGCTTCTCGAGGACGAGAACGCCAAGCTGCGCAAGTTCGTGCCCATCTCTCGCTGGATCGCAAGATGCTGCAGGACTTCATCCGCCGAAAACCCTGAGGCCTGCTCGCAAGCGCAAGCTGGTTGATGCGATGCGTGCTGACTGGGACGTCTCGATCCGGCGCGCGTGCTCGGTTCTCGAGGTCGACACGTCAACCTCCCACTACTGGTCGCGTCGGCACGATCAGGCAGGCATCGCAGCCAGGATCAAGGAGATCTGCGCGAATCGCGTGCGGTATGGCCACCGCCGCGTTCAGGTCATGCTTCGTCGGGAGGCTTGGACGGTGAGTGCGAAGAAGGTCCACAGAACAACCAACGAGCTGGGCGTGCTGCTACGCAACGAGAGATGCCGAAACGTCGGGTCACAGCGAAGCTGTGCAACGATCGCCAAGTGGCCATCCGACCCACGAGGCTTGGGCGATGGATTCCGTCCACGACCAGTTGGCGACCGGGGAGAAGATCCGGCTGACAGTCTCGACACGTTCTCCCGCTTTTCGCCGATCGTGTGTCCACAGTTCAGCTATCGGCCACGGTTCAGCTATCGGGCAGAGAACGTGGTGCTCGTGCTCGAGCAGAGCTGCGCGGTGATCGGCTACCCGAAGGCGATCCGCGTCGACCGGGGCTCGGAGTTCATCTCGCGCGACCTCGACCTCTGCGCCTGCGGAGGCGTTGTCAGCTCGCTGCCGTAATAGAGGCTGAGAACTCTACCTTCGGGGGTGGTCCAAAGAGGGGGTGCAGAGCACTTCCAGGTTCATGTAGCGCGCACGCTGCACGGCCATGCTCCATTCTGCTAAAGCAACAGAGCGCCGATCAGGCGCTTTACTGCTGCCTCGTTCGGATTTCCTACCACCTCGCTGCGTCGCTTCAAGGAGTTGAACCCGCTTAACCGGACACTCGGCGGGTTGCGTTAGGTGATCTATTCTCTGGGCGAGCGAGAGGCGAGCCGCTGTCGCCCCGAGAAGCGAAACGAGGCGGTGGAGGCTTGACGGTCGGGTGAGGTCTGGAACGCGTTCGGCGATGCCCCGTCACGGATGGTAGCGGGCCGGCAGGGTTCACGCTGCTGCGATCAGCGCCTCGATCTTATGGCAGTAAGCGTCGAGACTGAACTCGTGCTGCATCCGAATCGCGCCGGCTGCTCCCATGGCACGGGAACGATCCGGGTCGGCGAGCAGCAGCGCCAGCGCGTCACGCAAGCCCGCGACGTCGCCGGCTCGCGTGTAGAAACCCGTCTTCCCGTCGAGCACGAAGTCCGAGTGTGCCGCTGTCCTTGTCGTGATCACCGGCTTACCCATCGCCATCGCTTCGGCGATGACTGCATAGCCGCAGGCGAAGCGCGCCTCGTGGAGGGGGACGACGATTACGGAGGCGCGGGCGTAGAGGGCGCGAAGTGCGCCGTAGTCGCCCGCGGAGCCAACCTCGACGGAGGCGGGTAGGGGGGACGAATCAAGGCCGGTGGTCGTAGGTCGCCAGAGGCTGTCGGCGGCGATCCGGACGGGAACGTCGAGGTCTCGGGTCGCGGCCACCAGTGTCGCGTAGTCGCGATTGGAACTCCCGGCACTGACGATCATCGGCGCGTGAGGGTGGGCGCCGGGGGTGAAGAACGACGTATCGACCCCATAACCGGCGTTGAAGCATCTCTCTTCGGAGAAACCATAGAACCCGACGAGGTGCTCCTTCAGGGTTCGCGAAAGACAGAGAAGCCGCACATGCCGGGCGCGACGAAGCAGGGGAGCGACGGCGGCGAATTTCCGGGTGCCGAAATAGGAGCCGTGGATGACGATCCAGATCGGTTTGCTCACTCGGCGCGCCGCGGTCGCGAGTGCGAGCGGAAAACCGATATCCTCGCCTGAGGCGACCAGCGCGTCGTATTGGGAGGAGGCGCGAGCCAGGGCGGCGGCCAGGGCAACGCGGCGGCGCAGCGAGGTGGCCGATCCCGCGGAGACCTCGCTGGTGGAGACCAGGCGGGCACCGTTGCGTTCGACGAAAACGTTGAACTCGGAGCGCGGCTGGTCACCGGCGTGCTTCCTATCTTCCACGTCGTGCTGGAGCGGTCCTCCTAAAACATAACTAACGGCTGGCGCCATGGCGCGGTTCTCCCCGCGCCGCCAAGGGATAGGGCGCTCTACGAAAGCGCAGTATGAGAGAACAGGGTTACGGATTGGTTGACCCAGCGCGTCATCACGCACTGATCGGAAAATGTTTGTTTTGCCATGACATAACGCGTGACAGCGGACGAAACTAACATTACTAACACTCCGGTCGGCAGCGGGCGGGGAGCGGATTAGGTGACGCGACGGAGCGACGAAACCGCGTCGGACAAAGCTGGATCGGTGACGTCCGGCGGGTCTTCGCAGGCTTACCTGTTCGGGGTCGCGTGGGCGGGTCTAAGCGCAGCGTCGAACGTGCTGTTGCCTTTTGCGGTGTTTGTCTTTTTCGCGCGGGAGATGAGCCCACCGATGCTGGGGCTGGTGGCGCTGGCGTCGGCATGCGCGGAGCTCCTCAAGGCCGTGGGGCTGCCTGGAGTGTACGAAGCGCTACTGCAGCAGAAAGAGGATCTACGGCGCTGCTACGAGACCGCGCTCGCGCTGCTGCTTGCGGCGGGTTTGATACTCGCGCCGGCGTGTTTGCTTCTTCTTTATGGACTGGGCTTTGTCGTCCCCGGCCTGCACGCGCACTTTCCTCTCCTCGCATGGCTGGCGCTGCGCATCCCGCTCGATCTGGCGGCAGTGCAGCCACAGGCGATCCTGGTCAAGCGACTGGATTACCGGCGCCTCTCGCTGCGATCGGTTCTCGCCAACCTCGTCGCGGGAGCGGGCGGCGCTTTGACGGCCTGGCTGGCCTCGCCCGTCGTCGGACTGCTGGTCTATCAGGTGGGGCAATCAATTCTGTCGTTCGCCGGCGTCGCGGTCGGACGCGGATTGCTGGCCAGACCGCGCCTGCACCATGACTGCGTCGCGCGGCTGCGTCAGGAGACGATCTTCTCGACCGGCAACCGCGTGCTCGCGGCGACGATCAACTATGTCGACCAGATGATGATTGGCCCGCTCGCGAGCGAGACCGGCCTTGCCTTCTATAATCTCGGCAAGCGTCTTGAAACGACATTCGTGACGGTTGCGAACTCCTTCTCGTCGGTCCTGTTCCAGCCCCTGTTCGCCGCTGATGGCGCCCTGTGCCGGCAGCGTGCGACCCGGCGTGCGCTCCTCGTGCTGACCCTGGTCTGCGGAACACCGGCCGCCGTCGTATTTTGCAACAGCCGGCTAGTCGTTGGCTTGATCTTCGGTCCCCATTGGGTCGGAGCGGCTCCGATCGTCGGTTGGCTATGCCTGAACGGTTTGATCCGGGCGATCGGCATGGTTCCCGGTTCTCTGCTCTCCGTGTCCGGGCGGAACCGAGAGCTGCTGATGACGTCGATCGTATCGGCAGTGGGGAGTCTGCTGCTGGTCGCCGCGCTCGCCGGGACAAGCGTGACTGTCTGCGCGGCAGGTCTGGCGGTCAAGAACGCCCTGGTGGTTGTTTGGCTGGGATGGCTGACCCGCCGCGACGTACCGCAGCCCGCACTGACCTACGGCACGAGCGTCATCGCGCCAGCAGGGCTGATGATCGTGACAGCTGCTCTTGTCGCCAGACATGCAAGCAGCAGCACTGGTCTGCCGCCCGCGGGATGGCACAGCGACTGTTTGGGACTGGCCGCGTCGATCGTCGCTGTGTCGGTGCTCGGGGGCGTTTGGGTTGTGGGCTCCTGCGGTCTGAAGCCGCGCTGGCCCTGGCGGCCGCCGGTTCGGGATCGCCACGCATGAAGCTCTTCTATCTCGTGCATGATCTCGGCGACGAGGCGGTAAAGCGACGCGTGCGCTTCCTTCGGGACGGAGGTGCGGCCGTCAGCGTGGTAGGGTTCCGCCGGCAACTCGTCAATGACCTGAGGATCGCGTCGGACTGGGTCGAGATCGGCCGGACGCGAAACGGAAAAATGCTGCAGCGGGTGGCAGCGTCAGCACGAGCGGTCTCGTCTTGCCAGGCGTGGGGACAAGATCTGCGGCGAGCAGACGTGATCGTCGCCCGCAACCTCGAGATGCTGGCGGTCGCCGCCAGTGCGCGCGCACGCCTCAAGAGCAAGGCTCCCATCGTCTATGAGTGCCTTGACATCCATCGCCTGATGACGAGGCGAGATGTCGTCGGGGCTTCGCTGCGCCGCGTCGAGGGAGGACTGCTCCGGGCAAGCGCGCTCTTGGTGGTGAGTTCGCCCCGGTTTGTCGAATCCTATTTCCAGCCAACGCATCGCGACCTGCCCCGTTGGATCGTGCTGGAAAACAAGCTCCTGGCCGCCGAGTGTCCGGTTATGAACGCTCGCGGCCACCTCACACCTGCAGGTCCGCCGTGGCGGATTGGTTGGTTCGGGATCATACGGTGCCGGAAGAGCTTGCTGATTTTGGCAGAGCTGGCGCGCGTCTACCAGGGCCGGGTCGAGGTGGAGATACGGGGGCGGCCCGCGCTCGACGCGATCCCAGACTTCGATGCGGTCGTGACGAGAACGCCAGGCATGAGCTTCTGCGGACCCTACGACCGCTCGACGGATCTCGCCGAGATGTATCGTCGGGTTCATTTCAACTGGACAGTCGACTTCTACGACGAGGGCGAGAACTCGTCCTGGCTTCTGCCGAACCGGCTCTATGAGGGCACCGCACTCGGAACCGTGCCGCTCGCACTACGCGATGTCGAGGCGGGGCGTTGGCTGGAACGGCGCGGGTGCGGCGTTCTCTTCGACGCACAGATCGAGCCAGCCCTTCACACTTTCTTCATGGGTCTGACGGAAACTGGTTACCACCGGTTGCAGCAGGAAGTGGCTGAATTGGCGTCGGAGACGCTCATCGAGACACGAGAAGCCGCGCGCGAGTTCGTCGCAGTTCTTAGCAGGTTGACCGGAACAGACGGTGCCGCTGTCAAACCGATCTTACAAGGTAAGGCCGCATGATCAATCCACCGCCGTTCTTCTCGATTGTCATGCCGGTTCTCAACGAACAGCGCCACGTCGAGCAGGCGCTCCTTTCGTTGATAAGACAGATCGGAGGAAGGGACGCCGAGATCCTGGTCATGGATGGTGGCAGTGAGGACGACACGCCCGGGATCGTCAGCCGTCTCGCGTGCCATTTTCCGGTGATACGACTGGTCGACAATCCGGAGCGGATCCAGTCCGCGGCCTGCAATCGGGCGGCCGCCATGCTGGACCCGCGCAGTACCATCATGATCAGAACGGATGCGCATGCCGCCTACCCGACGAACTTTGTCGAGGAGGTCGTCCGCGCCCTGCTGACGACGGGTGCGACTTCGGTTGTCGTGCCGATGCGGACGGTCGGCCGTTCGACGCTGCAGCGAGCGATCGCCGCCACGCAGAACAGCCGGTTGGGAAATGGAGGATCGGCTCACCGCCGGGCCTCGTTGTCGAGGTTTGTCGATCATGGGCACCATGCCGCGTTCGACGTCGCCTTCTTCCGATCGATCGGTGGATACGACCCGAGCTTCACTCACAATGAAGACGCGGAGTTTGACGTCAGGACACATGCAGCCGGTGGTCGGGTCTGGTTGTGTGCCGAGGCGACGATTGATTATTTTCCGCGCGAAACCCTCAGGCAGTTGGCGCGCCAATACAGCCGTTACGGCCACGGACGGGCTCGGACGGTGATCAAGCACAGTCTGGCGCTCCGACCGCGCCAGCTTGCGCCGTTCGCGGTGCTGAGCAGCATGGCGGCAGATCTGCTGGCTCCCGTCACCCCGTGGGCGATGATGCCTTCGGGGTTGTATGTCGGTCTTTGTCTTTTCTGGGGCACGGCGGCGGCGGTCAGGCACAGGGATGCGGCGTTGCTGCTGATGGGTCCGGCCGCGGTCACCATGCACCTTTGCTGGGCGATGGGTTTTATCGGTGCGCAGCGCCGGTTGGTGCCGGCGACCGGGACTGGGTTGGCCGGATTGTCGAAGAAACTGCGTCGGGCCATCGAGCCCCGGAAGACGCCGCAGGTCGAGGCGTGAGACGCATGGCAACGAGATCGGGTGTCATCCGAGCGTCTGCCGGCATCGTCGCCGTGCTGTCGCTGGCCGGGTGCGGCAACTTCCTGTCCGAGGACGGGCCCGGTCGAGAGGCCGTGATCTCGCACGCAGTGTTGGTGCCGGCGGCCCCGGCGAGAACGCTTCCCTATGCGCTGGTGCCGGTCAACGAGAGTTCGCTGCCCGATCTGGAGATCAGGCCGCCATCGCCGCACTTTACATGGGATGGCCGTTCGACAGGGATGGAAGGCGCCATCGGTGTCGGCGACGATCTCGGGATCAGCATCTACGAGGCGGCTCCTGGCGGGCTGTTCATCACTGACCATCCGGAAAGTCCGTCGGGCAACTCTGTGACCTTGCCGACGCAGCAGGTCGATCGAAATGGCACCATCACCATTCCGTTCGGCGGGCGATTCTCCGTCGTTGGGCTGACACCGGTCGGGCTGGAACGCGAGGTCGAACGCCGACTTGCGAGCCGCGCTCTTGAGCCGCAGGCGGTGGTGACAATTCTCAACCGCCGGTCCGGAATGATCAACGTGCTCGGTGACGTCGGCTCGGCGGCAAGATTCGCTCTCGAGCCCGGCGGCGAGACGCTTCTTGGTGCGATCGCCCGGGCGGGCGGTCCACGGTTCGCCGGTTTCGAGACCGTTGTTTCCATCCAGCGCGACGGGCAGGTCCAATCTGCGCGACTGTCGGACGTCGTGGCCGATCCGGAGCAGAACGTCGCGCTGACGCCCGGGGATACAATTTATCTGACGCATCGACCGGAGTTCTACCTTGCGCTGGGTGCGACGGGTCAGGCGACATCGCTCGGTCCGATCGATCGGCGTTTGACGTTCGGTTCCGAGAACATGACCCTGGCGGACGCGTTGGCCGAGGCGGGCGGCCTGGAGGATGATCGCGCGAACGCGCGCGCCGTGTTTCTGTATCGGGACAAGGTCACACTTGCGTCGACGTCGCCCGTCGCGATGCCGACCGTATATCTGCTCGATCTGAGAGATCCGCGCGGTTACTTCTACGCGAGCCGTTTTGCGCTGCGACCCGAGGACGTGATCTTCGTTTCCAATGCACCATCGACGGATCTTACGAAATTCCTTTCGCTCGTCGTGCCGCCGGCTGAAACGGCGGCGCTGTTTAGCAACGGGGTAAGATAACGGACGTAATCTTTCGCTCTGCATCCACCGGCGCCGAACCGTTCTGGGTCGCGCACAGAAGAGGTTTGAGAAATGGAAGAACAGATCAGGGACATCCTGCGCAAGTTTGGTCGCCTGTCGACCGATGTCGACTCGCTTGGGCCGGATGACGACCTGTATGGCGCGGGTCTCAGCTCGCTTGCGACCGTCAACGTGATGTTGGCCATCGAGGAGACATTCGACCTCGAGTTTCCCGATCGGCTCTTGAACCGACGATCCTTCGCAAGCATGGCGGCGCTGTCTGGCGTGGTGGCTGGCCTCAAGACAAGCGCCCTGACGTGATCGGTCTCGAGTCCGTCGTTCAGCGGGCCGCGTCCGCTGCCGCCGTTGCTGCAGCACACGCCGACGATGTCGACGCCCAGGCGCGCTTCCCCGCCGAAGCGGTCGGAGCGCTTAAGCGGTTCCGGCTCCTGGGACTACTCGTGCCGGAGGCCAATGGTGGCCCCGGTGCGCCGCTGACCGACGTTCTTGGTGTCTGCCGGGTGCTGGGACAGGCCTGTGGTTCGAGCGCGCTGATCTATGCCATGCATCAGATCCAGGTCGCGTCCGCCGTGGCGGGGGCGAGGGATGATCCGTGGCATCGCGCGTTTCTCGAAAGGGTCGCTCGCGAGCAACTTCTGCTCGCGTCGGTGACATCCGAGGTCGGAATCGGTGGCGATATCAGGTCGAGTATTTGCGCGCCGGATTATCGCGACGAGCGGCTGACACTGACAAAGCACTCCTCGGCCATCTCCTATGGCGAGCATGCGGACGCGCTGCTGGTGACGGCACGCCGGCACGGCGAGGCGAGCGCTTCGGACCAGATCATGATCGTAGCCGAAGGCGCGGACGTGTCGCTGACAGAGACCAGTCGTTGGGACACTCTGGGGATGCGGGGGACCGACAGCAAGGCCTTCGACGTCACTCTCTGTGTACGGTCGTCGCAGGTGGCAGGTTTGCCTTTCGCTGACATCGCAGGCCGGACGATGCTGCCGGTTTCGCACATCCTGTGGTGCGGCGTGTGGCTTGGCATCGCGACGGACGCTGCCGAAAAGGCACGCGCCTTTCTGCGAAGACAGGCGCAGGCCAACCCCGGCATTTCCTCGCCTGGGGCGTTGCGGCTGGAGCGAGTCTCATCCCTGCTGACGACCATCCGCTCGCGGCTCGACAGTGCCGTGCGGGAATACGAGGCCGAACTGGCTACCGGTGGTGAGGCGCTGTCGCTCGGTCTTCTGACCGAGCTCAACGCGCTGAAGGTCACCGTCTCGGACCTCGCCTTGATCGTCGCTCAGGAGGCGATGATGATCTGCGGCATTGCCGGCTACAAGTACGGGACGCCTTACAGCGTCGGCAGGCATCTGCGCGATCTGCAGTCCGCTCCGATCATGGTCAACAATGATCGCATAAGGACAAATACAGCGTTGCTGCTCGTGGCACAACGCTCCTCGATGATGAAGGCGTGAGCGATGACAACCGAGATCGCGTTCCGTGACGCTCTGTTCAAGGCCGGTTTTCTAATCCGCAGTCCCGTGGATGGACTCTACGGGCGTAGCGGGGCCTTCGAGTCCATTGTCGACGGGATCGACCGGCTGATCTCCCGATGCTACCCGGACGAAGCCGGCGAGACTGTACGGTTTCCACCACTGATGCCGCGATCGGTAATGGAGACAAGCGGCTACTTGAAAGGTTTTCCACATCTGGCAGGAACGATCCATTGCTTCTGCGGCGACGAGCGGGCGCATCGCCGTCTGCTTAGTCGCCTCGACGAAGGCCAGGATTGGACTGACAACCAGGAATGCGTCGATCTGACGCTGACACCCGCCGCTTGCTACCCTGTCTACCCGATGGTTGCGGCGCGCGGCGTGCTGGATTCTGGCGGACGCGTGGTCGATGTTGGATCTTACTGTTTTCGCCACGAGCCTTCGCCGGATCCAATCCGGATGCAGATGTTCCGGATGCGTGAGTTCGTCTGTCTCGGCCCGCCTGCTGTCGTGCATGCCTTCCGTGACCGCTGGGTCGAACGGGGTCGGACCATGATGACTGATCTCGGTCTGCCCGTCGCGATCGATGTGGCCAATGATCCATTCTTTGGTCGTGGGGGCCTGTTGATGGCGCAAAGCCAGCGGGACCAAGCCCTGAAATACGAGCTGCTGATCCCGGTAAGTAACCCTGACAAGCCGACGGCCTGCCTCAGCTTCAACTATCACATGGACCACTTCGCGGAGATCTGGGACTTGCGGACGGATGACGGCGCGCTGGCGCACACGGCGTGCGTGGGTTTCGGCTTCGAACGGCTGGCGCTTGCGTTGCTACGCCACCACGGCTTCGATCTGGGAGCCTGGCCCAAGCAGGTGAGGTCGGCGCTTTGGACGGCCTGATCGCAGAACCGGTCGCGCCTTCCTTCGTGCCGCATTGGCTGCACGGACCGGACCGTTGCTGGCCGGAGACGAACTGCTATGTCGACCTCTGGATCGAGCTGCTCGCGTCGCTTGGTTTCTGCCCCGAAGCTGCGCTCGGTTTCGCGATCACGCAGGATTACGAGCGGGATCAGTTTACCTTCTCGAAATTCCTGGCGGAAGATCTGCGTTGCCTCTACGGGCTGGAGACGCGCGAGCTGTCTATCTACCACTCTGTGGAGCAGCACGCGTCGCTGCACACGGCGCAGGGCGCGGTCGTGCTGACCGAAGTGGATGCATTCTACCTTCCGGACACGGCGGCAACGACTTACCGAAGAAACCACTCCAAGACGACGATCGCGATCGACGCCGTCGATCGCGACAGCCAGATCTGCTCGTATTTCCACAATGCGACCCGTGGCGTGCTGGTGGGGGAGGATTACCTCGGCGCGCTGCGGCTGAAGCCGGAGTTCGGCTTAATGCCGGACGTGTTGCCGCCCTACGTGGAGGTCGTGCGCCGGTGCTCGAGCGGGCCTGGGTATGCGTCGCTTCGATCGGCAGCGCATGGCCTGCTTGCCGCGCATCTGGCTCGCCGTCCTTCGAGACATCCCTTTTCGGCGTGGCGACTGGATTTCGAGGAGCACGTGACGATGCTCCTCGAAAGCCCCCATCTTTTCCACGACTATGCGTTCCATTTCCCGCGGATGATGGGAGCAAACTTCGAACTCCTGGGAAGTCATCTCGCGTGGCTCGGACCATCTGAACTGGATGGAACGGCGTTGATCT
Organism: uncultured Acetobacteraceae bacterium; assembly: GCA_964249235.1. Taxonomy (GTDB): domain Bacteria; phylum Pseudomonadota; class Alphaproteobacteria; order Acetobacterales; family Acetobacteraceae; genus CAXTPV01. The sequence goes on from CAXUBM010000005.1 coordinate 12,108, forward strand.
GCGGGCGGATTGCACACATGGCCAAGGTCGTTCAGTTCCGGCTTGCGCGTTGCGTCGCGCGCCGGCGGGTAGATCTGTGCGGAGATTGTTTCGAGAGCCTTGAAAGTGACTATGAGGCCGTCGTGAACGGCTTGGTGCGATACTTGTCATGAGAAGCGTGCTGAGCCGGTCTGGACTTTCAAAGCCGGTGCGCCTTGATCTTGACTGGAAGCTCACGATCACCGCGCCAGGCCACGTACCCAGGCCGGCCTTGTTGCCGGCTGACTGTTCTTGGACCGAGGCCGTCGTTCCAGGGACCGCCTTGCTTTCGTTGCGACGGGCAAACGCAGTGGCTGAGGTGGATGTCCCCGACCTGCACGCGAGCGATGTCTGGTATCGCGCCGCAGTTCCGGCCAGGACAGGGGACAGGATCCGGCTTCTCGGCCTGGCCGGGCTCGTCGAGATCTGGGTTGATGGCTCCTTGGCCTGCCGTTCCGACAACATGTTCGTCTCGCGAACGGTCACCTTGCCGCGGGACGGGATTGTAGACGTCGTGCTGTGCGTGCGCTCGCTGTCGCGTGCCCTCGCTGGACCGTCCGGCCGGTCGCGTTGGCGGACCAGGCTGGTCACTTCGAATGCGCTGCGCCTCTATCGGCAGACTCTGCTTGGGCACATGCCTGGCTGGTGTTCGAATCTGCCCGCAATCGGGCCGTTTCGCCCGATCGAACTGATGCGTAGGTCGGGGTGCATCGAGGCCTGCCGTCTGTCTCCGCGCCTGGAGGGAAGTGACGGTGTTCTGTCCATCCAGTTGCGATTTTCTGACAATGACTGGGTTGGCGGTGGACTTCGCGTCAGGGTGGGTGATGTCAGCGTGTCACTGCGCGAGTCGGCACCGTGCGTGGGCATCGCCGAGCTGGTGATCGGCAATGTCTCGCGCTGGTGGCCGCACACACACGGCGAGCCGGTGCTGTACGACGTCGGGCTTGTTGATGGAGAATGGGAGATCCCGCTGGGCAGGACGGGGTTTCGCCGGCTCGAGATCGACCGCGGTGCCGACGGACGCGGGTTCACCGTGTCGATCAATGGCGTGACGGTTTTCTGTCGGGGTGCGTGCTGGACGAACGCGGAGCCACTGGGGCTCGGCGGCGAGCGCGCGGACTATCTGCCTTGGCTGCGCCTGGTGCGCGATGCGGGGATGAACATGGTCCGGGTCGGTGGAACCATGACGTACGAGAGCGCCGACTTCCACGCGCTGTGCGACGAGATGGGGATCCTGGTCTGGCAGGATCTCATGTTCGCCAATATGGATTATCCGATGGACCGCCCCGCCCTGCTGGAGAGCTCTCTGGCGGAGGTGAGCGAGCTCGTCGAACGCGTGTCGGGCAGTCCGTCCTTCGCCATCTTGTGCGGTGGTTCCGAGATCGCTCAGCAGGCCGCGATGTTGGGCCTGGATGAGGAACGACGGACGATGCCGTTCTTCGAACAGGTCATCCCGGATTACGTGCAAACGCTGGCGCCCGATCTGCATTACGTCCCCCATTCGCCCTGGGGCGGTGCGCTCCCATTCACGGTCGGCGAAGGTGTTTCGCACTACTACGGGGTGGGCGCTTATCGCCGCCCCACGGACGATGCGCGCCGGGCGAACGTGAGGTTCGCGACAGAGTGTCTGGCGTTCGCCAACCCGCCCTCGGCGACATCGCCTGCGATGCGAGATGTCTGGGTGTCGCCGCGCGATCGGGATGTATCTTGGGATTTCGCTGATGTGCGCGACTTCTACCTGCGCGCGCTGTATGGGCCGGATCCCACCCTGCTGCGCAGCGATGATCCAGCGCGCTATCTTGACTTGTCTCGTGCCGTTACCGCGGACTTGATGGAGGTTGTATTCGCGGAGTGGCGGCGCCCCGGCTCGAGCTGCGCGGGCGGGCTCGTCTGGCAGCTCCAGGATTTGGCGCCGGGCAGCCTGTGGGGCGTCATCGACAGCGAGGGCTGTCCGAAGGCGGCTTGGCATGGATTGCGGCGGGTGCTTGCGCCGGTGCAGGTCCTGATCTCCGACGAGGGACTGGACGGTCTTGTCTTCCACGTTCTCAACGAGACCGGACGGATGCTGCGAACGGTGCTGCGTTTCGCGTGTCTGCGACGCGGAGCGACGGCGATCGCGCAGGGCGAATGTCACGTGGAGCTCGCCGCAAGGGGGAGCGCATCCGTGTCGAGCCGAAGGATGCTGGACTGTTTCTTCGATATCAACGGTGCCTACCGGTTCGGCCCGATTGAGCACGAGGTGACGGTCGTGACACTACTTTCGGCGGCTACGGGTGAGATCCTGTCCGAGACGTTTCACTTCCCTCGCGGTCGCGCCCTCGTGCCAGACGATCTCGGGCTGCGGGCGAAGATCGAGTGGGATCGGGAGGGTTGGGTGTGTGATATATCGACCGAGCGATTTGCGCAGGCGGTTCACCTCGAGATTGAGCATTACCGGGCCGACGAGGAGTGGTTCCACCTGCCGCCTGGTCGGACGCGCCGGATCGCCTTGGCCAGGGCGCCGGGGCCTGATCGGGCGCCGAGCGGCGTCGTCCAGGCGCTCAATAGCCGGCAGCCGATTTTCGTCTCGGCTGCCGCATGATCCCGGTAACATTTGATGACTGCTTTGGTTGGCTGCATCGGGGGCGCGGCACAAC
>CAXUBM010000005.1:14771-32889 GCA_964249235.1 uncultured Acetobacteraceae bacterium
GTCCTGTGCGGGCCCTTCGGTCAGGAAGGTGCGGTCGCTTACAGAGGTTGGCTTGAATGCGCGGCAGGGCTGGCCGTTCGAGGTCTGCATGTTCTGCGCTTCGACTATCCAGGCACAGGCGACTCGGCGGGAACGGAGGATGATCCCGGCCGGCTCGACGCGTGGCGACGTGGCGTGCGCGCGGCGGTCACGTTTCTCCGCGCGGCGACCGAGACCGAAACGGTCATCCTCGTTGGCTTGCGTCTTGGCGGCGCGCTGGCGTTGCTGGAAGGCAGCGAGCTAGACGAGATCAAGGCGGTGGCGTGCCTGATGCCCGTGGTGTCCGGCAGGACCTATCTGCGCGAGCTTCGGTTGCTGGCCAGCGCTTGGCGCGACGCGAACCTTCTTCCCGCGCCCGCAAGGGAGACCGGCGGTCTTGAGGCGGTTGGTGACCGGCTGACGGCGGCGACCCTGGACGATCTGGCACGGCTTGATCTGCGCCAGGTCACGAGGGCACCGCCGCAGGTGCTGCTTATGGTGGAAGCGGCTTATCCGGGCATCGACGGTCTGGCTGCGCATCTGCGCTCGCTTGGCAGTGCCGTGTCAATGCTCCGCTTTCCGGAAGCGACAGGTTTTCTGCAGGATTCACTCGCGTCGGACATCCCGAGCGTAGGCTTCGAGCGACTATGGGACTGGTGCGAGCGGTTCCGATCAGAGAAGTCAGATCAGGAAAGTCGAATCTCGCCGCGAGTGACGGCGTGGGCTTCGTTGAGCATGCCTGACGCGCAGGAAGAGGCGTTCCGGTTCGGCGCTGGTGACGGGCTGTTCGGCATCCTATGCACGCCGACGGGCGGACGCGCGGTGCCGCAGCGAACAGTGGTCATGGTCAATACCGGTTTTGGGCGTCGGATCGGCGACGGACGGGTGTATGTGACGCTGGCTCGGCGGCTCGCCTCGATCGGCGTGGCGTCGCTGCGACTTGACATGGCGGGCTTCGGCGACAGCGCGTTACGCGAAGGCGAACGCGCGGATCCCTATGCAATGGGTTGCGCCGAGGACATCATCGCCGCCATCGATGCGCTGGAGCGCGCCGGCTACGGCAGCCCGATCCTCGTCGGCATCTGCTCGGGCGCCCATGCCGCCTACTATGCTGCGATCGAAGATGAGCGCGTGCGCGGACTGATCATCGTCAACTTGCAGAAATTCATCTGGAAGAAAGGATCTTCCCTCAAAGTCGAGAACAGGCGCCAACGGCGACCGGCGAGCTTCTACCTGAGGGTGGTGGGCGCGAGAGCGGCGTGGCGGCGGTTGCTGACCGGCGAAGTGGCGGTTCTGTCGATCGGGAAGGCGCTAATGAGCCGTCCCTTCGTGAGTGCCTATCGGGAGGTCTGCCTGTCGCTCGAGACGCTGACGGGTTGGAGAACGGAGGCCGGAAGGATCATGCGAAATTTCCGGGCGCTGTCGGCCCGCGGAACGAGTGTGGATCTGATCTACAGCGCGGGTGATCCGGGTCTGTCGGAGCTCGCCCGCCACACGGGACTGCGCGCGCGCAGGCTCCGCACGCTGCCGAATATCGGTCTACGCCTCATCGACGCGGCGGATCACGCCCTGCTCGACGCGAGTGCGCGTTCGCAGTTTGTCGACTTCGTCGTCGACAGATTGCGCGACGTTGCGAAAACGGTGGCGCCGCTCGACCGTGAAAACGTGCTGCTGCCTTGCGAGACGCGCAGAGCTGTCGATCTGGCGCGTGCCAACGAGCGTCGTCTCTCGCTGGCGGGGTCCCCAGAATGAATGTCGATGTCAAACCGATAAAGCCGCCCGCCTCCCATGCGGCGGAGCCGGGGTTGGGACAGTGGACGTGCCGCCTGTATCGTGTGGCGCTGGTTCTGATCGGCCTTCTTCTCGAAGCGCTTGCCGTGCTGGCGGGCGGCGAAGCTGCCTCGTCGATCGCGCCCAGCTTTTCGAACGAGGGCGAAAGGCTGAACCTGGCTTTCGCATACCTCCTCCTTGCCGGATTCGCTTCGGTGGTGCGGCAGCTGAGCGCGCGCGGGGACGGGGCGAGTTGGCTACTCTGGCTCGCCCTGCTGCTGGGCACAGCACTCCACGATCGACAACCGATCGACCTCGGGGCGGTGGCCGTGTGGTTCGTGCTGTCAGCCGGCTGCATTCTGCTGGTCCAGGCTGCCATGCGGCGCGTCTGCGCCCACGTGCTCGCCAGGATCGTACCATCACGGACGATCGCCTTTCTCGGCAACAGCGATGCCGCGGCCAAGATGCTCAAGCAGCTCGACGCGGCAAGTCCGAGGACGGTCCAAGCCGTCGGCTATTTCGACGATCGACTGACCCGGCCCGGTCCGCTGACCGACCGGCTTCCCTGCCTCGGGACCATCGACGATCTGGTGAGTTACATTCACGAGGAACAGATCGAGGAAGTGTATATGGCGCTGCCCTGGTCGGCAGGGCCGCGCATCTCGCAGTTGATCGAGCGGCTGCGTTTCCTGCCGCTCACGGTACGCCTGCTCCCGGATCACGTTCCGCCCGCCTTGCCCGGGCGCGGCGACGGACAATTCCACGGCGTCGTCATGCCGACGCTGATGATTCCGCCGTTCTCGATGGCGGGAGCGATCTTCAAGCGCGCCCTCGATGTCGGGCTGGGCGGTTTGCTGCTCTTGCCACTGTTGCCGCTGTTTCTGATCGTTGGCGTTTGCATCAAGATCGACAGCCGCGGACCCGTTTTCTTCCGGCAGGTGCGATCGGGGCAGTATGGGCGCCCCTTCAGGATCTATAAGTTCCGCACCCTGCATCTGGCGCAGTCGGACGCGACGGCGGAAACGCTGGTCACCAGCGGCGATCGTCGGGTTACTCGGGTGGGCAGGGTCCTGCGCAAATACTCGATCGACGAGTTGCCGCAGGTGTTCAACGTGCTGCTGGGTGAAATGTCGCTCGTCGGGCCGCGGCCGCATGCGCCGAAGGCGAAGGCCGACGGGAGAATCTATGCCGAAGTCATTCCGGAATACATGCTACGCTACCGGGTTAAACCCGGGATGACAGGTTGGGCACAGGTCAATGGCTGGCGCGGCAATACGGACACCGAGGAACAGCTCCGCAAACGCGTCGAGTTCGACTTCCAGTATATCGGCGGATGGTCCGCGTGGAAGGACATGGAGATCATGCTCCGCACGGTGCCTGCAATGGTGCTGCCGCCGGCGCAGAACGTCTGATGGACGGACTGGAAAGCTCCACGATCTCGCTCGGGACCGGATCGGCCGACGGTCCTGGGACCCGCGTGAACGTCGCGGAGCCTCCATCGGGGGCGCTCGGCCGCGGGCCGGTCGCCAGCGTCGTGATCGCCAACTATAATGGTGCCGCCTATCTCGACGACTGCCTGGCGTCGGCACGCGGGCAGACGCTGGCTTGCATCGAGATCATTGTCATCGATGACGGATCAACGGACGCGAGCGTCGCCATCATCCGCTCGCACGCGGAGCGGGACGGGCGGATAGCCCTGATCGAGACGGCCGAGCGACGTGGCCCAGGCGCCGCCCGCAACCGCGGGCTGGCGGTCGCACGGGGGGATTGGATTGCGATCCTGGACAGTGACGATCTCATGCACCCCGAGAGGCTTGCCCGTCTGGTCGAGTGTGCGAGCCGGACAGGCGCCGATATCGTCGCCGACAACCAGATCGTTTTCGACGAGCGTGGCGGGAGGGCGGCCCGGCCGTTGCTTGGACGCGAGGCTTTGGCAATCGAGCGCGTGGTAACCGCCTGCGACTATATCGATCAGAACCGGCTGTTCTCCGGCGGCGTCCCGCTCGGCTACCTCAAGCCCTTGTTCGAGCGCTCGTTTCTGCAAAGAGCCGGCTGTCTCTACGACCCGACGCTGATCATCGCTGAGGATTACGACCTCGTGCTCCGGTTGCTGCTCTCGGGCGCGCATTTTCGTCTATCTCCCCAGCTGACATACTTCTATCGGAAGCATTCGGGATCGGTGTCACACCGGCTCTCCGCACGAACGTTGCTGCCGATGCTGGCGGCCGACGACAGCTTGCGGGCCGCGTTGCGCGTGTCGGGACATCCGCTTCGTGCGTCCGTTCTGGCCGCACTCGACCGGCGCCGTAGATCGATCGAACGGGCGTTGCGTTTCGAGGATCTGGTCGCCGATCTCAAAGCCGGTCGGTGGTGGGGCGCGGCCGGTCTGTGCCTGCGACGTCCGCTCGTGGCCGTGCTTCTGGCCATTCCGGCCAACGATCGACTGCGGGCGGCTATTCGGCGTGGGCGATTGCGGTCCGACAGGCCGGCCACCTCGCCGCGCGTGACGGTGCTTTCCAGGCAGCGTGTGGTCGGCCGGAGCAATGGCAGTTCGGCCTACTTGCTCAGTCTCTGCAATCATCTGATGCGGGCAGGCTACGAGATTGATCTCGTGTCACCATCGCCGGCGATGTTTGGGCGATGGCCGGTTCTGCGTTTCGATCCGGCGATGGATCTGTTCGCTTCGATCCGTGTCCGCGGATCGCTGCGTGTCGGCCGTTTCGTTGTCGCACGCGACCCGAGGATCGCGCTGCGCGCCGCAGCGGGTGTCGCGGATCGGGTGCTCTCGCGGATCGGCGTTCGTCTCGGTGTTCTCGGCCGCAAGGCACCGCACGCGATCGCGGTGCCGTTGACGGACGCGGACAGGCTTTTCATCGTCGATGCGGTCCGCCCCTCCTCGATGCTGCTCGTCGATTACGCGTTCCTGACCGAGGCGATCCCGTTTGCCATGCAGCCACGCGCGGCGACTGCGGTGGTGATGCACGACCTGTTTTCGGCACAGGACAGCACGCGCGCCTGCGTGCGGCTCGAACAGGAAGCGGAAATGGCGCTGCTTGATCGGGCAGACGCGATCGTCACCATCCAGGCCGAAGAGACAGGGAGCATCAGGCGGTTGCTGCCGAAGAAGAAGATCATACTCGCGCCGATAGCGGTCGAGCCGGTGGCGGCGGCTCAGCCAGGGCAGAGCGGCACGATGCTGTTCTTGGGCAGCAACACGGTTCCGAATACGGACGGGATCAACTGGTTTCTCCGCGAGGCTTGGCCGGAGGTCCAGCGGCTGCATCCTGACGCCCGACTGATGATCGCGGGCGGTTGCTGTTCGGGCATCGCCGGCGCGGCTGCCAATGTGGACCTTCTCGGAGTCGTCGGCGACCTCACCGAACTCTACGCGAAGGTCGGTCTAGTGATCTCGCCGCTTCGTCTCGGGTCGGGGTTGAAGATCAAGCTTGTCGAGGCGCTCGGGCATGGCAAGGCGATGGTCGCGACATCGACGACGCTGCAGGGCGTCGATGGGCTGCTGGCCGACGCGGTCAGGCGGGCCGACACGGCGGCCGGGTTTGCCCGCGAGGTGGCCTCCTTGCTCGGTGACCGAGCCGCGCGAGAGCGGCTCGGCGAGCGGGCGTTGGAGGTCTCGCGCCGGCACTTCTCCAGCGAGGTTTGCTATGGAGAGTTGCTCGATCACGTCCGCGGCGTGAGCAGGGTGAGGCGCACCGCCAACGAGACGGTAACACTGGCACGACCCACACGGGAGGTCTCTGGTCAATGAACGCGCCGTTAACGAACCAACGCCTTGTCCTCGGCGCCGTCGGAGAAGGGGAGCAGGCGTTCGCCTGGATCGGCGAACTGATCGCTTTTCTTGGCCGCCATCGGCGGCTGATCGGCGGCTGCGTCATCGCTGCACTTGCGCTGGCGATGCTGTATCTGCTGACCGCGCCCCCGCGTTTCACAGCGAGCGCCACGCTGCTGGTCGACACGCGACAGGCCCAGCTCTTCAGCCAGACGCCTTCGGTCGGCGACGCGCAGATCGAGAGCGCACTGATTGAGAGCGAGGTGGAGGTATTGCGGTCGATGGGATTGGCGCGGCAGGTGGTGTCCGACTTGAGGCTTGAGAGTGATCCGGACTTCGTCGGCCATCCCTCATTGCTGTCGCGGCTGACGGCAAGACTACGGTCGCTGGGGTCCAAGGAAAAGGCGAGCGCATCGCCGGCGGACATGCAGGACCGGTTGGCCCAACAGTTCCTCGGGGCGGTGAGTGCGCGCCGGGTCGGTCTGACCTACGTCATCGAGATCGATGCCACGGCGCGCGATCCCGTACTTGCCGCGCGGCTGGCCAACGGTCTGGTCGGCGCCTATCTCGCCGAGCAGCTCTCGGTGAAGGAGAACTCGCTTCGGCAGGCGGGGGGCTGGCTTGAGGCGAGGTTGGCGGAGTTGCAGAACAAGGCGCTGAAGGCCGACCAGGATGTTCAGGTATTCAAATCGAGTCACGGGATCGTCGATACTGGACGCGGCTCGCTCGACGAACAGCAGCTTACCGAACTAAACAGCCAACTCGGAGCTGCGCGTGCGAGAACGGCTGACGCCCAGGCGCGCCTGGATCGCGTGCGGCAGATGGCGGCGTCGGGGAGCGACGCGATCGCGACGTCGGATCTGCTGAAGAGTCCGGTGATCAACGATCTGCGCGAGAAATACCTCAGCGACGCGCAGCGTGTCGCAGAGTGGTCGGCACGCTACGGACGCGATCATGTGGCCGTCGTCGAGCTCCGCCGCGAAATGGTTGCGCTGGAGGCCTCGATCGATAGCGAGATGCACAGAATCGAGCAGACCGCGGACAGCGATCTGACGGTGGCCCGCGCTGCTGAGGCGGCGCTGCAGGCGCAGCTTCGCGGCCTGGTCGGGCATACCGAGCAGACCGGCGCCTCCCGGGCGACACTGCGATCGCTGCAGAGTGCCGCCGACACTTACCGTTCGCTCTATGTTGCGTTCCTGCAGCGGGCGATGCAGACGACGCAGGATGAATCCTCGCCGGTGGCGGACGCGCACGTGGTGACGTCGGCGCATCCGCCGCTCGCCAAAAGCGCCCCCCAGACTAAGCTCGTCCTGGCGGCGGCGATCGTTCTGGGGCTGGCGACGGGGTTTGGACTTGGTCTGCTGCGCGAGGCGCTCGACCGGACTCTGCGGACGGGAGCCGACGTGCAGACGAGGACCGGGCTCGCGTTCCTGTCGTCGCTGCCATCGGTGCGGACGCCGTCTGGGTCGCTTGGTCGCTACGGGGCGGATCATCCGCAGAGCGCCTTCGGGCTCGGCGTGCGCCAACTGCAGCGCCGGGTGATTCAGCAGTGCGACAGCGGCGGCAAGGCGGTCGGCGTGATCGCGCCGGCCCGGTCGTCCGGATCGAGCACGGTTGCGGCCAACCTGGCCGCCTCGCTTGACGGGTCGGGTTACCGGGCAGCCGTCCTTGATCTGTCCCGCTCGACGCGGACGCGTCCGGAGATCCGCGCCCAGCTTGAGGCGAGTCGCCGGGCGCATGACCTGGTGGTGGTCGACTTGCCGGCGCTCGACGATCCGAACGACGCACACGCGATCTTCGCGGAGCTCGACGGGATTGCGCTTGTCGTCGAAGCTGGGGCGCAACAGGGCGCCGCGCTGCTGGCCAGTTTGCACGCGGCGGGTCTCGATCGTCGGGGGCTGCTGGGGGTGGTCATCAATCGTGCCGGTCGCGCCGGCTGATGCAGTCGGGTCTCGCATTCGGAACAGTCGGATCTGAGGGCAATGGACTGGCGTTTCGCCCGGCCACGGCGTGGCCGCACGGGCAGGTCTGGTTTGTCTCGGTTGTGTCGCTGACCGGTTACGTGCTGGCAACACGGTTCGGGTCGGCAGCGATGGGGCTCTGTCTAGGAGCGTGGCTGCTCTACATCGCCGCGTGGCCCAAACGGTGTTTCGAGTGGATCGGACAACACCGACTGCTCTACCTGTTGCCGCTGTTCGCGGTCATGTCCGTGCTCTGGTCGAGCGAACCCTCTTTGTCGTTCAAGCTTGGGATCGAATTTCTGCTGTTCACTGCGATCAGCGTCGTGGCCGCGCGGGCGCAGAGCCGGCGGAGCATGATCTCGTCTCTGATGTGCGCGCTGCTGGTCGGTGTAGTGCTCAGTGCGCTGCTCAGGACCACGGCGCCGATCGGGACAACTGGGGAGATCGCTCTGATCGGCGTGTTCGGCAGCAAAAACAATCTGGCGAATTTTGTCTGCTTATCAATGATGAGTAGCCTGTCGGTTCTCGCGGACAGCAACCAACCTCGCGTGCTGCGTGCGCTCGCGACGCTCGGTCTGCTTCTCGATCCGGTCATGCTGATCAAGGCGCATTCGCTGGGCGCGCTGTTCGCGGGCGGCGCAGCACTCGCCGCGTCGTTGTCGATCATTGCGTTGTCGAGACTGCCGGCTCGGCGGCGAGGTGTTGTGGTTTCGCTGACGGCTATCATCGGCGTCTGCCTTATCTGCGTACTCCTGCTGGCCCTGAGCCAGGGGTTCGACCTGTCATCGGTGCTGGTGGCGGCCGGCAAGGATCCGAGCCTGACCGGGAGAACGTTCCTTTGGTCGCGTGCGCGCGAGTTCATCGACATGAAGCCGCTCCTTGGCCTCGGCTACCAGGCGTTCTGGGTGCAGGGTCACGTGGAGGCGGAAGCGCTGTGGCGCTATGCTCAGATCGAGAGTCGCTCAGGGTTCCACTTTCACAACCTCTACTACGAAACGGCGGTGGAGCTCGGCAATCTGGGTTTCACGATCCTGGTATTCTTTCTCGCGGGCGCCGGTCTTCGAGCCGTCAACCACGGCCTAAGAAGCCCAAGTCCGGTCGCCGCGTTCATCTGCGCCGTGATGGTCTTCTACGCGATGCGCGTCGGCGTGGAACTGGACTTCCTGGACCCTTTCTCGACCGGAAGCTTTCTGTTGCCGGTCATCTGGATTTATGCTGGCGGCTGGGGCGGTGAAGCCGGCGCTTGCGGGCCGGCGAGGCGATAGCCACGGTCTTCTCATTGCGTGTAGGCCGGCCGCTGCCAGACCTCGACATCGGCAATCAGGAGCGTGGCCGGGAAATGCGTTGTCGCGTCGGGCGGACCCGGCCAGCTTCCCGAACCACCGACGGCCAGATTGGCGATCAGATAGAAGGGCTGGTGCATGTCGGAGGGCGTCGGCCGGGTGGAGACCACTTTGCGGTCGATATAGAACGTGATCTGCGACGGTCCCCAATCGACGCCGTATCGATGGAATGCCTTCGAGAGATCCTGGGTCGTCGTCCAGGCGTCGGTCGTGGTCGACCCATTGTAGCTGCCGGGCTGGCTGGCGATCCAGGCCGCGTCGGTGGTGTGAAGGGAGTAGTAGGCAGTGTTCGTGTTGCCGCCCAGGATTTCCGGCGCGTCGATCTCGGGTGGCCAGGCATCGTCGACAGGCAGAAGCCAGAAGGCTGGCCACAGGCCCTGTCCGTGAGGCACTTTCGCCTTGATCTCGAAATAGCCGTAGGTCTGGCTGAACGGATAGGTGTTCAGCGCGCCGCTGAGATAACTCCGCGGCATGTCGGTCGGCAAGGTCGCCTGCGCAGCTTCGCTCATCGGACTGGCGATGATCGCCAGGTCGGAGTTCTTGATCCGGAACGGCGAGATGCCGAGATCGGTCATGGCATCGGCATTGGGATAGGCCTCGAGCTCGTTGGACAGACTGGCCCAAGCCGGATTGAAGGTCTGGCTGGCCTTTGAACTGTAGCTGGCGCGAAGACCACTGAAATAGGACGCGCTCAGCCGGAAGTTTGGCGAATCGAGCGGCTGCGCGACGGGCGGCCAAGGCTCGGCGCCGGTCTTCCAGGCGGGCATCTTGGCAAAACCGATAGTGATGACGTGGGTCATACCGGCCATGTCGAGCGCCTGGCCCGCCGTCTGCGCTGGCGCGTGTTCAAGCGTGGCCGACATGATGAGTGCGCACAGGCCGGTCGTGGTCGTTCTCATGGCGGTTGTCACGTCCGAGGTCTCCCAATGCAACGATCGGGCGGACCATGTCCGACTGGACCTCCGGTTGCAATAGCATGGCGTCGATTGATATCTGGGCGTAGCGGTCGATGCGGTTCCCATTGGGGGTTGAAGTTGACGGTGCGGTGCTCTCGTCGTTTTTAGACATAACCGAATCTTCCTCCACTCGACCTTGCCGCCACGTCATGGTTGGCAACACGGCTGATACAACGACGGTCCCATTCACACGCTCCGCTTGGCAGCACGGCGCGGTAGCACACGCCCAGCGCGTAACTTTGTCTCGTTCAATGGACGATTTCTCGTTTACAGCTCACTGTCGCTCATGTAAACAACTTCAAGTTGCTAACACAGAGTTAGAGACAATCTGCCCGGAGGTGAGACAAAGCCGATGAATATCGTTAACGTGGTGTTGACAGGCGGTCAGAGTGCGTCGGACGGCGACCTGGGCGATGCGGCGTTTGGCACCCCTGCCTCCGCCCTCCTGTTCGGAGACGACAATGTCCTGACCGGAGGTGACGAGAGTTTTTCCGTCGTCGGCCAGACCAGCGGCAGCACGATCACGCTCGGTAACGGTGTTGACTGGCTGAGCCTTGCGGGCGACGGCAACATCGTCACCCTTGGTGCCGCGCGGATGCTCTCCGAGAAGCTGACGTCGGGCGTCGGCGACGTTGTCGTTGTTGCCGGCCAGAACAATTCGCTGACCGTCGCCGGCTCGGTCCATGCCGATCTGATCGGCTCGGACAATTCGATGAATTTCACTGATCCGACCGTATTGACCCCGACGGGCCCCCTTGCGGCGAGCGGCAGTCAACCCGACGCGGAGCGCGTCCGCGTCTGCATCACCGGCAGCGGCGACCACATCACGCAAACCGCCGGTGACACGTCTCTGGTCGACAATCAACCGCATCTGAAGATCAGCGGCGGGTCAGGCAGCAATTATGTCGACGTCCAGGACAGCGGCTCGATCGCTCTCGGTGGCGAACACAACACGATCACCGTGGCGTCGGGAAGCTACGATATCCATGCCGGCAGCGGCAGCGACTATGTCGTCCTCGGCAACACGCCAGGAACTGGCCCGGATGGAAGCGGCCTGCTCGGCACCGAGACCATCCATCTCGAAGGCACCGGCAATCAGGTCACCGGATCGGGCCATGCCACGATCAGCGGCGGCGCCGGGAATGCGACGCTGAACATGGTCGGGATCGCCGGCTCCTCCTACGATGTCGATCTCGGAGGCAAGAACAATATCGTCAATGTCGGGTCCGGCACGGCGTCAGTGGACGCAGGTTCGGGTTCTGATACCGTCAGCCTGACCGACATCACGGGCTCGGTGGTCTTCCACGGCAGCAACAACATGATGTTCCTCAATGGTGACAACAGTGCTGCCGTCGCTGACCATTCGTCGGGTCTTCGGATCGATTTCGACGCCGGCGCCTGCCTCGGGTCCAACAACTCGCACCTGACGATCGCGAGCTTTGACGCGAAAGGGGTCATCAGCTTCGATGCGGGTGTCGGCGGCTTCACCAGCGTGTCGCAGATCATGGCCAACCTGCACTCGGATGGCGCAGGCGGGATGTTACTATCCTCCGCGGCGGGTGCGCCGGACAGCACGTCCGTTCACTTCCTAGGCGTCTCCCATCTCTCGGCATCGAACTTCGCGATCGGTTGAGGAGAGCGGATATCCGGTCATCTGTCCCAAACCTCTCCATGAGCACCCGGCGAACGGGCTTGACTGACCGCGCGCGACATCGGGGTTAGGCGGCCCGTTCGAGCGAGTGTCAAAACGACTCGCACGTGATCTTGAAGACGGCGGCGGGTCGCTGGCCGCATTGACCAGCGTCTCGCCGCGTCGTTCGGCCCAGCCTATTCGGCAAGAACGGGAAGGGATTGGACTGTCACCGACGCGAAACGCGGTCTGAACTGCCCGTTTTGACCCAGACCGGCCCTGGCCGGAAAATCCAGAAGTGGACTTGGTTCTATGCCTCGATCCAACACGTTTGCCAGGGTCAAGCCCACCGTTGTCGGCCGCCGCTTCACCACTGAGCAGACTGTCGCCGTCATCGCCGAGACGATGCAGCCGGGCATGTCCATCAGCTACGTTGCCAGCGCCACGGACTCTCGCCGAGCTTGATGCTCCGATGGAGGCGGCCGACGACGAGGGCGCTCACGAAGCGGTTCGCGCCGATGACAATATGGTTCTCGCCGCCGATGCGTGCCGTCGCGAGGCGCGGGTTTGCAAGCTGGAAGCACGGACGTACCGGGTATCCTGAGGATGCCGGGACGGCTACTGCGCCCGGATACCTTTCAAGCACCACGCGGCCTGACGTCATCGCATTCCGACCCGGCGATATCCCATCACGAACTCGCCCGCGTATGAGGCGGGGCTACGCCGGCGCGGCGACCTGACGTTCTGGCTTGATGAGGCGGCACTCGCCGGATGGCAGGTACCGCGTCGGAGCACGCCCGGCGGACAGCCGCTCTTCTCCGACCTGGCGGCCGGCAAGAGGACCGGAGCCACGGCGCCAGCACGATCGTGTTCGCGGCGACCAGCCCGCTACTGGCCGGGACTGGCGGTGTCGCCCTCAGGCATCCCGGCCGAGGTCGTATTCCACTCGGTTTACCCGGCGTCGGCGGAGCGGCTCTGGACCTTGAGCGAACGGCTGCTTGATGCGTGAACCCTGTCGAGGGAGATCTGCCTGCGCCAACAGTCAATGGATCCGGATCTCGTTACGTCGCGTTTTTTGGCGAACCCGTGTCGGCCTCCCTGCATCGCCTCCTGCAAGGCGTGGCGGCGATCGCCGGAGGCGGAGAGGGCAGGCCTGTTTGAGGCGCGCCGCAGTCGATCCGCGACTATCGGGGCCGTGCCGGGAAGGCCGCCTCCGGGCTTGCTCCCGCACCCTCGAACAAGCGCCGCAGCAACGGGCGCAGGGTCAGGCCCTGGCCGAGCATGCTCGAAAGAACGACGGCATAGGCGATCGCCAGCAGCTCGTCCCGATAGCGCGAGGCGGGTGCCGCCAGGACCATCGCGATCGACACGCCGCCGCGCATCCCGGCCCAGGTGAGCACGGCCGTCGTGCGGCCCTTCTCCCGCCAGGAGCCGCGCAGGAAGAGAACCGGGAGTCCGGTGCTCACGAGACGCGCGATGAGCGCGAGCGGGACCGAGGCGAGCACGGGCGCCCAGGCGATCCGATCAAACGGGATTCGAGCGATCTGCAGCCCGATCAGCAGGAAGAGCACGGCAGTCAGTGTCTCGTCGAGCAGCGACCAGAATGCCCGTGTGGTGGCGCGCCAGTCCTCGGCCGAGACGTCCCGAGTCCGGTCTCGGACGTGGTCGAGCCCGAGCATCAGTCCTGCGACCGCGACCGCGACCGGTCCCGACACGCCAAGCAGATGCGCGGCCCGGTAGGAAAACAGGACGAGTGCCACGGACAGCATCAGATTGAGCGCTGCGTCGTCGATGCGGCACATCAGGCGTCCGGTCAGCCAGCCGGCGCTGCCGCCGAGCAGTATGCCGCCGCCGCCGGCGACGAGCATCGCTTCCGCGATTCGGCCATGCCCAACGAGCCCGTGCTGGCCGCCGGCGATCTTCAGCGCGACCACGAACAGGACGACGCCGGCGCCATCGTTCAGCAGGCTTTCGCCCGCAATGGCCGCGCGGAGCGCCTCCGGCATGCGAACCTGGCGCAGCAGCCCGTCCACCACCACGGCGTCGGTCGGCGCCAGCACGGCGCCGATCACGGCGCACCAGCCGATCGGCAGGAGGACGCCGACGAGACGACAAAACCCGTAGAGCATGCCGCAAAAAATCCAGGTCGAGAGGACCACGCTGCCAACCGCAAGCAGGGCGATCGTCCAGCCGTTCTCGCGAATGGCGGCGAGCCTGACGTTGAGGCTCGCCGAAAACAGCAGGAAGCCGAGCACGCCGTTGAGGAAGAGGTTCGGCATATCGACGCGCTCGAAACCGCGCGCGAGCCAGGGCCGCACGACGTGCCCGCTCAGCGGATCGGCCGCGAGCAGGAGGAGACAGATCGCGAGCGAGCCGATCAGGAGCGCAATCGGCCGCGGCAGGCGAACGGAGAGATGGTTGACGGTCGCGATTGCCGCCGTCGTGACGAGGAGAAGTGTGAAAAGGTCGAATAGCGACACGGTCGTGCTTCCGCGAGCGGTTCAACGTCTTGTCACGCGCTACGAACGGAGACTTGAAGCGCCGTCGGAGGCCTGAGCACCACCATTTCGCCCGAAGTCCAATCACTCCGCCATAGGCAGTGTCAACGCTCGAGAACTGGCCGGTGAGGAACCGAACAATGAAAGAGCGCAAGTGAGCGGCAGGGTGGCGCCGGTCACCACCTCGGCGGCGGTTCGAGACGCCTGGATTGCGTCGGTCTCGAACTTGATGGCGCGGGCACCGGCGAAGGACGCATCGAGTGAACGGATCGGCTCGAACTCGTGAACCCAGCCGAGCTCAAGCTCGGGCAGGACGACGTATCCGCCTCCGAGTTCGATGCGCGAGGTGGCCCGTGCACCCAGTGCCGCCGGCACGGGCGGTAGCGTGCCCAACGAAGCGAAGTGCGACCGCGCCGCCGTGCGCCGAGCGACCGGCCGGCGTTTCGACGAAGGCTCCCGGCCATAGCCCGTTCGCCTCGATGGCGGCGAACGGCGCGATTCCGAATGCTCGGACGCGCCACACGCGGTGATCTCGGAGCGGTCGCCGAACCCGTTCTGGTCGAATGACGAGATCGCCGCGGCGTCTAGCCCGAGCGGCTCGCCGACCCCGGTCCGCGTCTTCCCACGGCGAACTTGCCGCAGGGCAGGATGGCGGAGGCGTAGGATGATCCGTGCCGGGCAACGCCGTAGACACCAGCGCTCACCGCACGGTCAGTGCCGTCGTTGGTCTCGCCACGGACCGAGAAGCTCCGGAGCTCTCGGCGAGGATGCCAAAGCTTACCTCTGAGAGATGAACAGCGACCCCGCTGACCACGAACGTGCCGCCGGTATCCAGGCCGACGGCTCCAGTTGCGCTGATGAGGCCCGCTGCGCCGGATTGCAGCAACGTGATTTCACCACCACCATTGCCACCCGCCTCGCCGTTCCCGCCGGTTGCATCTCCGGCGAAAGTGGACGTCGCCTTGCCGCCCGTTTCACCATTCCCGCCCGCCGAGATCGCGACCGACGCCGGAACGACTGGCGAGATGCTGCCGCCGCAGCCGCCGCTGTCGTATCGTCAATCTCGCCGCCGTCGCCGCCCCTACCGCTTTTTTACGTCGACGCGCTCAAGGTCTGTGTCGAAACGGGGAGTACGCCGTTGCCGCCGAAGGCCGTCACGGTCAACGCCGCGGTGCCCGCCGCCGTAGACGTGACGGCGGACCCGGCGCTGGTCGCCACGTCGATCGAGCCGCCATCCCCGCCGTCGCCGGGCCGGCCAGCATCGCCGTGATTGGCTGGGTAGCCGCCATGACCAGCCGTGCCGCCTGCGGCGGTGAGCTGGACGGCCGAATCGGTCGCACCGCTCCTGATCTGCGCGGCTCACGAAGCGGATGCTGCGTTGACGGGCCGCGCCGGGCGCCAACCGTGCTCGGCTGCATACGCCGCGATCTCTTGCCCGATCGCGTCCCCGATCTTTCCTGCCTCCCGGGCAACGGGAGCGCGTCGGGCTTCGCCGGTGACGCCGAGCGTCGCCGAAGCGGCCCCCAGCGCCGGTCCGGCGTCGCCGGCGGAGCCTGCCGCGCCGATCGCGAGGCCGGGCTTCCTGCCGCTGTCCGAGCGCCCTTCGAACGTCCGAAGCAGGTCGGGCGGCCCGCCGGGCACGACGGCGTAGAGGCTGGCGCGCGCGGTTACGACGCT
The DNA here is from genome assembly GCA_964249235.1 of uncultured Acetobacteraceae bacterium. GTDB lineage: Bacteria > Pseudomonadota > Alphaproteobacteria > Acetobacterales > Acetobacteraceae > CAXTPV01. Next base: position 30,412 of record CAXUBM010000005.1, read on the forward strand.
TCGGCCCGCGCCGAAGCCGATCACGAGGCGCCGCGTCCGGTTGCCTTCGTCGATCCGATCGATCCCGCCGAGAACCAGGAGGTCGCCGGGCCGTGCCTGCGCTTGCGCCGCCGGCACGGCCGCGATCCCGTCGGCGTCAAGCGCGCGGATGATCCCCTCGGCCATCGCCGACTGTACGTCGGCGGCGATCGCGGCGCGCGCGGTCGCCGGGTCGGCGTCCGCTTCCTGCCGCTCGAGCCGAGCGCCGATCCCCTGATCCTGGCGGACCGCGTCCGGGTCGGCCGCAAACGTCGAGACGAGCACGCGGGCGGCCGGCGGGAACGACCAGGCGGATGTCGCCGGCACGACGGACGATGAACGAAGCTGCGTTGTGCAGCCGGCGAGCATCGACAATGCGAGCGACGCGCCCACGGCGGCGAGCAGCGCAGGGTGAACGCGCGGGAGCATGGCTGGTCTTCCGGTCCGGAGTGCCGCATGATCGCGGCATTCGAGAGCTGATCGCGCGGTTTTCTACGGGGCGTCGGCCGCGCCGGACAGTGGCAGAAATTGGGTGGATCGGAGAACGGACGGGTCGATGTCGGCTGCCAGAAAGTCGTGGCCGCTGTTCGCGGAAGACGATCTCCATCCGCAAGCGTGGCTTGCCTCGAGTGCGGTCGACGCGCTCTGCGCACATCCGGCCTTACCGGACGCGGTCGCTGGTCTCCTTCAATCGCTGATCGACAATTATGACGGCAATCGGCTGCTCAATCAGGTCCTGTCCGATCGCGGCCGGATCATGGTCGGGCTCTATGTCTGCTTCCTCGCGCTCCATCCGCGGCCGGGAGATGACGGAGTGACGCAGAGCGCAGTCCAGGCGCTCTGCCGACAGACCGGCCTGTGCAGCCCGGGCCGGGTAGGGGCGCTGATGGGACTGATGCGGTTCGGCGGCTTCATCATTTCCGAAACCGATCGGGCCGATCGTCGCAAGCGCCGCCTGATGCCATCGCCCAAGCTCCTCGACGAGCATCGGCGTCGGTGGACCAGCAACTACGACGCGATGCGTGCGGTGCTGCCGGGCGCCACGACCGTGCTCACGCAGATCCGCACCCAACGTTTCCGTGACGCCCTCCTCAGCGAACTAGGCGCCCATTACCTCGCGGGCTTCCGACCGCTCGCGCATGCGCCGGCGCTGGCTTCGGTCGCCGACAGCAATGCGGGCCTGCTGATCGTCGCCGGCATCCTGCTGCGACAGCGGCGGAGGAGTGCGTGCCCACAATCCGACCCGATCCCGATTTCGATTTCGGCCGTCGCCCGCCGCTTCGCCGTCGCCCGCTCGCATGTCCGCAACGTGCTGACGCAGGCCGAGGCCGCGGGCCTGCTGGTCCGGTCGGCGGACGGCGCCGGGGTCGTGACGCTCCCCGCGCTCGACACGTCGATCCACCGCTTCTTTGCCGCGCTGTTTCTCCTGTTCGACCGGTGTGGAGCACGTGCGCTCGTGGCAGCGGGATCGGCGCCCGGCGTCTCCGTTCCCGGCGCGTGACAATCGTCATCGCGCGCGACGGAAGGCGCGCCTGCTGGTCACGGCCACCGGCGTTCGCCTTCGCCAACCACCTCATCCGGGGGCGACTCAGAAGTCCTGCCCGAGGCCGAGTACCGTCCTGAGATCAGCAACGCTGAAGTCGGACTGGGTGCGGCTCCGGACAAAGGCGTCATAGAGGAGGGCGGCGGTTTTGGAGGCGAGCTGGGCCGGTTGGAGGGCGGCGGGAAGCGGGGCGCGAAGTTCATTCGGGACGAGGTCGCCGAGAAACAGATTGGTCGTGGGGGCGATGCGGGGGTCGTCGCGGAGGTTGGAGAGCTCGAGGCGGCCGGCCTCGGTTCCGTAGTCGTAGAACTCGGTCTCGAGGCCGTTCGCGGCCTCGACGTTGCCGACCAGCGTCCAGTTCGCGTAGGTGCCGAGCTTCGCCGCCTCGGTGCGGAGGCCCAGGATGTGGGTCGGTGAGTTGTTGAAGTTGTAGTAGCCGGGGACGACCTCATCGGTGGCGAGCAGGACGTAGGGACGGCCGGAGGCGGTCGGCGAGCCGAGCATGGCGACCAGGTCCTGCCGCTTGCCGTAGAGCGCGCCCGCGATCCCGGTCAGCCAGTCGGTGCTGCCGCCGTTGCCGATCGTGACCAGCATGCGGAGCAGGTCGACCGAGGAGGTCAGGCCGGTACGCGGGATCTCGATGTCGCGGGTGAAGCGGCCGGTGCGGTCGGCGACGATCAAGGGAACGTGGAAAGCCTCGTCATAGACGGTGCCGACCTTGCCCGAGATGAAGCCGTGCGCGCCGGCATATTCGCCGTGGTCGGAGGTGAAGACGACGACGGTGTTGTCGCGGACCGCGGGCGGCAGAGCCTCCACGGCGTCGAGGATCTCGCCGATGCGCGCATCGACGATCGTCATCGTCTGCGCGTAGCAATCCTGGCCGCGCTGCCAATAGGCGAACGGGGCGAGGCCGATGC
>CAXUBM010000006.1:0-28009 GCA_964249235.1 uncultured Acetobacteraceae bacterium
CCCGTCGGTCGACGTGATCACCGGCACCATCAAGGCCAACTTCCCCACCCGCATCTCTTTCCAAGTGATCAGCAAGTTCGACAGCCGAACTATTCTCGGCGAGCAGGGTGCCGAACAGCTGCTCGGCCAGGGCGACATGCTCTACATGCAGGGTGGCGGCCGCATCACCCGCGTGCATGGACCATTCGTCGAGGATGTCGAGGTCGAGGAGATCGTGTCGTTCCTCAAGGATCAGGGAGCACCCGACTACGTCGACGAGGTGACCGACGAGGACGAGGAGGGCGGCGGCTCGGGCGGCGGTGCGGGCGGCCTGCAGGGCAATCTGCTCGATGAGACCAGCCTCTTCGACCAGGCGGTCGCGATCGTGGCACGAGAAGGCAAGGCCAGCACCAGTTTCCTGCAGCGCCATCTCAACATCGGCTACAATCGAGCCGCCAAGCTGATCGAGCAGATGGAGAAGGAGGGGATGGTCGGCTCCGCCAACCATGTCGGCAAGCGGGAGATCCTGATGCGTCGCACCAACGAGGACGAATAGAACCGTTCGAGGTCTCGATCCTCCTCGCAGCGTCGCACTTCCCCAAGCCGCATGGGTGTTCACATCTTTGACCACCTCCTGGCCACTTATGGGGCAGGGCTCGTCGGCCTGATCGTCGGCCTCGAGGCGATGGGACTGCCACTGCCCGGCGAGAGCCTGATTATCGCCGGCGCGATCTACTGTGCCACGACGCACAAGGTCTCGATCGTATGGATGCTGCTTGCCGCCATCGCTGGCGCGATTGTCGGTGACAATCTCGGCTACCTGATCGGGCGCAGCCTGGGCTTCCGGCTCCTCGTCCGCTACGGCCGCCGGATTGGGCTGACGGAGGAGCGGTTGCTGTTCGGCCGCCTCCTGTTCCAGCGCTACGGGTCGGTGATCGTGTTCGCCGCTCGATTCGTCGCCGTGCTACGCACCTTCGCCGCCCTGCTCGCCGGTGCCAACCGCATGAGCTGGTGGCGGTTTCTGTTCTGGAACGCGCTCGGAGGAACGGTTTGGGTCGGAGGCTACGGTTTTGCGGCCTACCTGATCGGCGCCGAGATCCGTCATCTTGAGGGCCCAATTGGGATCGGCATTGGTGTCATTGTTGCCGTCCTGGTGATCGTTGCAACCATTTATTTGAAGACCAATGAAAAGCAGCTGATGGAAGAAGCCAAACGGCGGTCCGTAGGGGAACGAGACGTCTGATAGTCTAGATATATTGGAGTTGAAGCCGGATCGGAACCGGGACTACAGTAGGCGAGTTTGCCGTTCCCGTGGCGGGTGCCATTCCGAGACGGATCGAAACCGTTCTGATGCCGTTGGGGAACGGTTCCCTTTCATCTACGTATTAGCGCCTCGGGAGAACTGGATATGAAAGTCGCAACCGGCCGGCCGGGTCGTCCACGCGAGTTCGATATTGAAGAGGCGACCCGCGATGCGATGGAGGTCTTCTGGCGGCATGGCTATCACGCCACCTCGCTGCCTGACCTCATCGAAGGCATGGGCCTGACGCGCGGCAGCATCTACAAAGCCTATGAGGACAAGCGCTCCATCTATCTCGCGGCGCTGGATGCCTTCATCGACATACGGCTCGACCGGATCGAGAAGATGCTTACGAAGTCGGACAAGCGCGCCGCGCTGCGCGAAGTACTGCGGCTGGCGGCCAAGGACGGCTCGGGCGATGCTGGTCAGAAGGGCTCGTTCAGCACCGCCGCCACCATTGAAATGGTTCCATTGGACCCCGACGTCGAAGAGCGTCTGGTTGACTATTACGGCACTGTTGAGAAGATGCTTGCGGATGCCGTCGAGGCCGGCAAGCGCGACGGGTCAATTGGATCGAGCATGCCGAGCGCGACCATTGCCCGCCTCCTGGTCTGCACGCTTGAAGGCATGACCGTGCTCGGTAAGCTTGGCCCGGCGGAACGGGCCAACCAGAAGTTTGCCAACGCGGTTCTCGCGCTTCTAGACTAACGAGCGGGCATACGGTCTGGCTCCGACGGACCTTCCCTGCCGACGCCAGAGCCGGCCGCCGCGTCGTTGCGGACAGCGTCCGGTCGGCGGGACCGACCGGTTACACAACCGTGTGGATGAGACCCTTGCCGAGGCGGCCCCTGTCCATGACCAGCACAGATCCGGGGCGTGGTGGAGCCGAGGGGAATCGAACCCCTGACCTCCTGAATGCCATTCAGGCGCTCTCCCAACTGAGCTACGGCCCCGGCGAGCGGTCGCTATAGACCGTGACCGGCGGGTCGACAAGGCTCACGCCATCACCACGCCGCGTCGTCTGAGCTCGCCGAGAACAGCCAGCATCGGCAGCCCGAGTATGGCGGCGTGCTCACCTTCGAGGGTCTCGACCAGCAGCTGGCCAGGACCCTCGATGCGGCAGGCGCCCACCGTGGTCAGCAGCAAAGCGCCCTCGGCCTCGACATAGGCATCCAACAGCGCGTCCGAAGCGTGGCGCAACACGACCACCGGCGATGCAAGATGCTGCCAAACGACGCAGCCGCTCTCGGCGAGCGCGACGGCAGTATGGAGGACGTGGCGACCGCCACGCAGCGCCGCCAGCTGGCGGCGCGCCTCGCTCAGATTGCCAGGCTTGCCCCACATCTCCCCGCCCGAGGAGAGGATCTGGTCGGCGCCGATCACCAATGCATCCGCACAGCGACGAGAGACATGCAGCGCCTTGCATCTGGCGAGCTTGCTGGCGACCTCGCCGTGCGCCAGATGCTGCCTCGCGCCCTCGGCCCGAACCGCTTCCTCGTCGATGTCGGCCGGCATCGACGACAGCTCGAGGCCCGCTGCCTCCAGCAGCAACCGCCGGGCCGCCGACGCGCTTGCGAGTACCAGTCTCGGCGAGGCGCTCTGCCAGGCGGGCCGGCTCACATCACCAGCGGCGGCAGCGGCCGCGGCACTGCATGGCCACGCCGCTCGTGCCAGGTCTGCATCAACTGGAGCACGGCGGCGGACGTTTCCTCGATCGATCGCCTCGTGACGTCGATCAACGGCCAACCTCGCTTGGTGCAGAGCCGGCGTGCCCAGAGAAGTTCCGCCTTGACGTTTTCGGGATCCACATAATCGCTCTCACCTTGACGCACAGGACCTGTGGTGGCGCCCTGCGCGATCAGCTTGAGCCGGTGCCGACGGATCTCGATCAGCGCCATCGGATCGAGCGTCAGCCCGACAACCGGAACCGGCGGATCCTCCAAGCCAGGCGGTTCCGGCAGGTTGGGCACCAGAGGCACGTTGGCGGCCTTGACGCCGCGATTGGCGAGATAAAGCGACGTCGGCGTCTTGGAAGATCGCGAGACACCCACCAGCACGACGTCGGCCTCGATGATGCCGGCCTGCGCCTGTCCGTCGTCATGCGCCACGACGAAATGCATCGCATCGATGCGACGGAAATAGTCGGCGTCGAGCACGTATTGACGCCCAGGTCGTGCCGCGGCCGTCGCCCCGATCGCCTCCTGCAAAACGCCCAGAACAGGATCGAGCACATCGACGACGGGGATGCCCAACCTCGCGCAGGTCGTCTCGAGGTCGCTGCGCAATGCCTTGTCGACGACCGTCGACAACACGGGTCCGGGTTCCGTTTCAATCCCCTCCAGAACCCGATGCAGCTGGAAGCGGGTCCTGATGAGCGTCCAACGATGATAGTTGATCGCCACGTGCTCGAATTGGGCGACCGTCGCCCGAGCAATTGCATTGAGTGTCTCGCCGGTTGCGTCGGACACGAGATGCAAGTTCAGGCGCGGATCCGGCATCGGTCGAGGATAGCGTGAATGGCGTGCATATCCAGTCTGCGATGCGGGCCTCCCCGCGATCGTTGTGGATAAGCCCCTCGCTGGCAGTCGTGCCGGATAAGAGTTGGCGCTCAGATCAGCCGACCGGGATCACTCGCCTCGATCGAGTTGGACAAAGCGGTCTTACGGCGCTGCTCGTGTGGACAAGTTTCAGGAGATCTTCTCAGCAAGGGTTGTACCACGATATCCACAGCGCCTCTCTCCACTCCTGTCTCTCACTAAAACCTTAAGGTGCTAAGGGTATCGCGTGACCGGAAGAACTTCATGACCGACAAGCCGCTGTTGAGGGTCCTCGCCGGCGAGGCCGTGTGGCCGCCTCCCATCTGGCTGATGAGGCAAGCGGGCCGGTATCTTCCCGAATACCGCGCCTTGCGTCGCGAAGCCGACTTCCTGACCAGTTGTTTGACGCCGGACGTGGCCGCCGAGATCACCATGCAGCCGATCCGTCGCTTCGGCATGGATGCAGCCATTCTCTTCAGCGACATCCTCATCGTCCCTTGGGCGCTGGGGCAGCCTCTCGCCTTCCATGAGGGCGAAGGACCGGTGCTCGACCCTGTCCGCAACCAGGCCGCCATACGCGGCCTGCGCAACGGCGACGTCCTCGACCGGACCAAACCCATCATGGAGACCGTGACGCGCGTCAGGCGCGCCCTCGCCGACCGCTCGCCGAACACCAGCCTGATCGGCTTCGCCGGTGCGCCATTCACTGTCGCCTGCTACATGGTCGAGGGACGCGGCGCTCGTGACTTCGTTCACCCGCGCCTGATGGCGTATACATCGCCCCATCTGATGAACGAGCTGATGGCGCGTCTCGAGCGCGCAACGATTGACTATCTCCTGGCGCAGATCGAGGCCGGAGTTGAGGCGATCATGCTGTTCGACAGCTGGTCGGGCCTGCTCCCGCCGGCCGCTTTCGAGCAGCTTGTGATCGGTCCTACACAGAGGATTGCCGCTTCGCTTCGCGCCAGTCATCCCACGATCCCGTTGATCGGTTTCCCACGCCTGTCGGGCACGATGATCGAAGCCTACGCGGAGCGTGTCGGACTGGACGCCGTTGGGCTCGATACCGGCGCGGATGTGGGGATCGTTCGCTCCCGTTTGCCGCAACGAACGGCGGTGCAAGGAAATCTCGACCCCTTGGCTCTGCTTGCCGGCGGTCCTGCGCTCGTCAGCGAGGCACAATCGATCGCGCGCGCGTCACGCGGTTGGCCGCATATTTTCAACCTCGGTCATGGCGTCCTGCCGATGACGCCACCTGAGCACGTCGGCGAGCTTGTTGACGCCGTGAGGAGCGCATGAACCACGCGCCATCCATATCGATCGGAGCATCCAGGCGTTCTCCAGGCGGGCGTCATGGCTCGAGGCGGCGCATCGCCGTCGTCCTGTTCAACCTCGGCGGTCCTGACCAGCCAGCTTCGATCAAGCCGTTTCTGCTCAACTTGTTTCGCGACCCTGCCATCCTGCGGGTCCCGTTCTTCGTCCGCCCTCTGCTTGCCAGGATGATTGCCCGGGCCCGCGTCAAACCCGCCACCGAGAATTACGCGCTTCTCGGCGGCAAGTCGCCGCTGCTCGAATTGACCGAGCAGCAGGCCTGTCTGCTTCAGCGGGAACTCACCGGCGATGATGAAGTCCAGTGTTTCATCGCCATGCGCTACTGGCATCCGTTCGCGCGCGAGATGGTCAGGGCCGTCAAGGCGATGCAGCCCGACCGCATCTTGCTGCTGCCCCTTTACCCGCAGTTTTCGACCACCACGACCGGCAGTTCACTGTCTGACTGGCGTCGCGAAGCCGCCCGTGCGGGACTGATTGCCGAGACCACGACCTTGTGCTGCTGGTTTGCCGAAGATGGTTACATCCGCGCCACTGCTCGGCTGATCAGGGAAACGTTGGCCGATGCCCGTGCCATGATCGGTCCGGAGATGAGGCTACGCATCCTGTTCTCCGCCCACGGGCTGCCGCAAGTCATTGTCGATCGTGGCGACCCGTACGAGTTTCAGGTGCGCCGAACGGCGGACGCCATCACTGCCGTTCTCGCCTCCGACGCCGAGCATGATCAGGCCGAATCCGATACGCTCGTCTGTTTTCAATCCCGTGCGACGCCACAAAAGTGGCTTGAGCCCAGCACCGAGCACGAAATCGAGCGTGCCGGTCGTGACAAGGTCGCTCTGCTTGTCGTGCCGATCGCCTTCGTTTCCGACCACTCCGAGACATTGGTCGAGCTCGACATCGAATACCGGGAGCTGGCCGAGAAGGTCGGTGTGCCGGCCTATTTCCGAACTCCGGCCCAGAACTCTGATCCACATTTCATCGCGGCTCTGGCAAGCCTTGCCCGGCGCGCCTTGGAGTGCGGACCGGGTCTGTGCTCGTTCCGCGGCAGCGGCCAGTGCAATGACTTCCGGGATTGCCCGCATGTGATGGCCGGGCAGGGTGTCGAGGCTGAGGTTTCGTCGTGATCGTTTTCGTCAAGCAACGGCGCCAGGTCTTGCGATGACGGTTGCCGCGCTCGCGCCGTTCTATCTCTGGACCAAATCGCTGCACGTTGTTTCGGTCATCGCTTGGATGGTGTCGCTGCTCTACCTGCCACGTCTTTTTGTCTATCACTGCGAGTGTCGTCCCGGCTCAGAATCGAGTGAGCGGTTCAAGGTCATGGAACGGCGGCTCATCAAGCAGATTGCCACACCGGCGATGCTCGCGACGACCGTTTTCGGCATTCTCCTCGTGTTGACTCCGGGAGCGATCAGCTGGGCCGACGGGTGGTGGTATGTGAAGTTGGCCGGTGTTTTGCTGCTCTTCGGATTTCATGGCGCCTCGTCCGGCTGGCGCCGCGCCTTCCTCGAGGACCGCAATCGCAAGCCACAGCGCTACTACCGGATCGCGAACGAGGTGCCTACCGTTCTGATGATCGTCATCGTTCTGATGGCGATTGCGCAGCCTTTCTAGCCCATGCATTCCGGGTGGTGGGCGCACAAGGGCTCGAACCTTGGACCCGCTGATTAAGAGTCAGCTGCTCTACCAACTGAGCTATGCGCCCCCCCGGGGCCGCGCGACGACGTAGGGGACTTTGGAGGCCAGTGCAAGACCCGTTTCTCAGTCGTCGCCGCTCTTGAGAAGCCGCAGGATCGCTTCGAGCTGATCGTGATTGCTGAAGGCGAGGCGGACCTCTCCCTTGCGGCCGTCGGTGCCGATTGTCACTCGCAGTCCCAGGTGGGTGGACAATTCACGTGCGATCGCCTCGCTGTCCGGGCTGGTCGAAATCGCCCGGTGCTTTGCCGACGGGCGTACGCCTGCTTTGGCGAGGGCCTCGGTTTGTCGAACCGTCAGACCTCGTGCGAGGACAGCCAGCGCTGCCTTGGCCGGATCGGGATGGCCCAGAAGTGCGCGAGCGTGACCTGCCGAAAGAGCGCCACGCTTGACGTCTGACTGCACCGAATTCGGCAAGGTCAGCAACCTGATCATGTTGGTCACGTGGCTGCGGGACTTACCGACCGATGACGCGACTGTCTCCTGGGTCATGCCGAAGTCGATGGCCAGCCTCTTCAAGCCTTCGGCTTCTTCGATCGCGTTGAGATCCTGTCGTTGCAAATTCTCGATGAGTGCCGCCGCCATGGCAGACACATCGTCGAGATCGCGGACATGAACCGGGACATCGTGCAGACCGACCTTCTGGGCGGCCCGCCATCGCCGTTCGCCGGCGATGATCTGGTAGCAATCTGCGCGATCGGGATCCGGTCTAACGAGAAGCGGTTGCAGGATGCCATGCACGCGAATGCTGTCGGCGAGTTCGTCGAGCGGTCCCTCGGCCATCACCTGTCGCGGTTGGAACGGACCCGCGGTCAAGAGAGCGACGGGCAACGAACGCCGGTCAACGTTTGCGTCGGCCACGGAGTCCTCGCCGAGGAGGGACGCGAGGCCGCGTCCGAGCCGGGAAGAGCCTTTCCGGTCGCTCACACCTGGCGCTCCTCTCGTTTTATCAGCTCGTCAGCGAGTGCCAGATAGGCGAGCGCACCTGCCGACTTCGGATCATAGCTGATAACCGGTTGACCATGGCTCGGTGCTTCGGACACCCGGACATTGCGCGGTATCATCGTGTCGAACACGTCGCGGCCGAAGAATGATCGTGCATCGGATGCGACCAGATCGGACAAATTGTTCCGGCGATCGTACATGGTCAGCAGAATGCCCTCGAGTGTAAGACTAGGGTTAAGACTACGCTTGATCCGGTCTATCGTCCCGATCAGGTGGCCAACCCCCTCGAGCGCAAAGAATTCGCACTGCAGCGGAACGAGCACCGTATCGGCCGCAACGAGGCCATTGAGCGTCAGCAGGCCGAGGCTCGGGGGGCAGTCGATCAGGACGTAGCGGGCGAGATGTTCGGCGGCATCCGCCGTGCGTAATGCGTCCCTCAACCGGTATTCTCGACGATCCGTTCCGACCAGTTCGATTTCGGCGCCCGCGAGGCTCGGACCCGCAGCCAAGAGTCGCAGCCTCTCGATCGACGTCGCCTGTGTGGCCTTGCCGAGGTTCCCCGCCTCCCGCAGCACGGCATAGGTGCCGTCCCGGCGGTATCTCCGGTCCACCCCCAGACCAGTCGATGCATTCCCCTGTGGGTCCAGGTCGACCACCAGCGTATCGTGGCCAGCCTGAGCGAGGGCGGCGGCCAGATTGACAGCCGTCGTCGTCTTACCCACGCCCCCCTTCTGATTGGTGACGGCGATGACGCGCGTCCTAAAGCGGCTCAGGCTGGATCCGACGGAGATGTCTCACCTCAAGCACGACGCTGCCTTTCGAGTCCGGGCGAGTGTGGCAGTTGATCGACATCTGCCACTCTCGCTTCGCGGCGGTCAATTCCGGCTCGACATTCTGACCCTTGAGGAAAAGGCAAACACCGCTGGAGGCCAGCAGGGGAGCTGCGAGTGCGAGAAGTCGCGGCAGCGGGGCCAGTGCGCGGGCAGTCAGCAGCGGCCGCTCGGTAAGGCCGCACACCTCGATGCGTCGCGGCACGATGTGCACGGGTGCGCCAGTCACGCGCACGACTTCACGCAGGAAGGCTGCTTTTCGCTGGTCTGCCTCGACAAGCGTGGTCGGTCGATCCGTGGCAATGGCGAGAACAAGCCCCGGGAAACCCGCGCCGGAACCGAGATCCGTCAGTTCGGCCGCGGGGGGCAGAAACGGCAGCAGACCAAGACTGTCACCGATATGGCGCTCCCAGAGCGCATCAATCTCACGCGCACTGACGAGATTGATGGCTGTATTCCACTGCTTCAGCAGAGCCTCGAACATCTCCAGCCTAGCCAATGTTTCACGTGAAACATCGACCTGGAGTCGGTCAGGCAATGAGCTTTTCCGCGCGGCGAACATGCGAGAGAACCGCCAGCAGCGCCGGTGGTGTCAGGCCCGGAATCCGTCTTGCCTGAGCAAACGTTGATGGGCGCACCGCCTCCAACCTCTCACACATCTCGCGGCTCAAACCTCCGATCGCCCGGTAATCGAGATCACTCTGGATCAGTACCTGGGTCTCAGCTCCGAGTCGGGCAATTTCCCGAGCTTGCCGATCGATATACCCGTCATACAAAGCTTCGGCCGCCAGATGCGCACGGACGCGTCTCGGCAGACGAGCGAGCCAGTCGTCGAGCGCGGAGTCCGTTCGGCTCAAATGTGGATGTCCGAGGCAGGCAAGAGTCGGATGCGTGACACCGTCGACCACGCATCGTGCACTACGAGCCTCGGTCATCGCCTCATCGATCGAAGTCTTGACACGCGCGAAGGCGAGGGCTCGCTCGCGCCCCACGCAGCCAAACTTGAGCCCGACCGGTGTCAGGCGAAGATCGGCGTTGTCAGCACGCAGCGTGAGACGAAACTCCGCGCGTGACGTGAACATCCGGTATGGCTCCGACACACCCGACGTGACCAAGTCGTCGATCAGAACGCCGATATAGGCTTGGTCCCTTCCGAGCGTGACGGAGCCTCCACCGCCCGTCCGATGCGCCGCGTTGAGCCCAGCCATCAAGCCTTGGGCCGCCGCTTCCTCGTAACCCGTCGTCCCGTTGATCTGCCCGGCGAGGAAAAGGCCCGGAACTGTCCTGACCTCGAGAGAGCCGTCGAGTTCACGTGGATCGACAAAGTCGTATTCGATCGCATAACCGGCCTGGGTGATTTCAGCCTTCTCCAGGCCGGGGATCGTCGAGATGAGCTCAGCCTGGACATCGGCGGGCAGGCTGGTCGAAATCCCGTTCGGATACACGATCTCCCCGTCCCGACCGTCAGGCAGGCCTTCCGGTTCCAGGAAAATCTGATGCGACGTCTTCTCCCGGAAGCGCACGATCTTGTCCTCGATGGAAGGGCAATATCGTGGCCCGCGCGCCGTGATGCCGCCGCCATACAGCGCCGAGCGGGAGAGATTGCGTTCGACCACGGCATGCGTCGCCTCGGTCGTCGCCGTGATCCGACAGGCCACCTGCGGCAGAGACACGTGTGAACTCAGTCGGCTGAAGAGCTCCGGACACTCGTCGCCGGGATCGGCGGTAAGCTCATCCCAGGCGATGCTCGCGCGCGCGAGCCTGGGCGGAGTGCCGGTTTTCAAACGGCCCATCCGCAGGCCCAGCCGCGCAATCTGCTCGGCAAGCCGGATCGACGCCCGGCCACCCACGCGCCCTGCCGGTCGACGCTCCTCGCCGACATGGATCATCCCTCGCAAGAATGTGCCCGTCGTGATCACCACGGCTCCGGCCAGGAGAGACCGTCCATCTTCGCAGACCAGCCCGGCGACACGCCCGTGATCAAGGATAAGCTCGGCAGCACCGCCGACGGCGAGCGTCAGGTTCGGTTGAGTGTCGAGCAACGTCCGGATCGCGCGGCGATACCGACTTCTGTCCGCTTGGGCTCGCGGACCCTGGACGGCTGGGCCTTTGCGCCTGTTCAGAAGCTTGAAGTGGATGCCGGCCTGATCAGCTGCGATTCCCATCAAGCCGTCGAGTGCATCGATCTCGCGAACCAGGTGTCCCTTCCCGATCCCACCGATGGCGGGATTGCAGGACATCGCCCCGAGCGTCGACAGATCGTGGGTGATGAGAACCGTGTGTGCACCGACGCGGGCCGACGCGGCTGCCGCTTCGCAGCCGGCGTGACCACCGCCGACGACCACGACGTCGTACTTCTCACGCATGCTACTTCCCGATGCAAAAGGTGGCGAAGATGTCGCCCAAGACGTCTTCGATGTCGATGACGCCCGTCAACCGGCCAAGCGCGCGGGCGGCCTGCCGATACTCTTCCCCGCGTAGTTCCGGAAGCGTCTGCCGCGCCGCGCAGGCGAGATGCTCGATGCAACGCTGCAGACAATCCCGATGCCGCACGCGAGTGACGGCGGGGTCAACCCCACCGGGCACGAGTTGTTTGACCGCACTGGCCAGGTTCTGGCGCAAGCGATCCAGCCCTTCCGCGGTCTTCGCGCTTACCCCGATCACGCCGGGAGGCGGCGGACAAAGATCGATCTTGTTGGCGACCAGCAGCGCTCCCTTTCTTCCGGAAGGTTGCCCATCCGGCCCGATGACCTCCAACACCAGATCGGCCGCGGCGGCCGCCTCGAGTGCGCGCGCGACACCTTCGCGCTCGATCTCATCATTGCTTTCGCGAATGCCGGCCGTATCGAAAAACGTGACCGGCACGTCGCAGATCACGAGCCGCGCCTCGACGACGTCACGCGTCGTGCCCGGGCGAGCCGACACGATGGCGACTGCCCGGTCTGCCAGCGCGTTCAGCAGACTCGACTTGCCGACGTTCGGAGCACCGGTGATCGCCACCGTCACTCCACGCCGCAACGCCTGCGCCCGCTCCCCACGCCTGAGTTGACGCGAGAGCTCAGCGGCGAGATCGACGGCGAGCCGGCTTGCCTCCTCGCCACCATCGCCCGCGTCGATTTCGTCGGGGAAGTCGATGCTGCCTTCCTGAAGCGCGAGGATACGCCGCATCGACGCCGACCAGCTCGCGTGAACCTCGCTCAACCCGCCGCTCGCCTGGCGCAGAGCTTGGCGCCGTTGCGCTTCGGTTTCTGCCTCGATCAGGTCGGCGAGACCTTCCGCCTGCAACAGATCCATCCTGCCGTTGAGGAAGGCTCGCATCGTGAATTCCCCCGGCTCCGCCGGACAACCGCCGGACCGGCGCAGCAAATCCAGAACCGCACCGATCACCGCGTGGCCGGCATGGAGGTGCAATTCGGCCATGTCCTCGCCCGTGTAGCTGCGGGGCCCTGGGAACCAGAGAACCAACCCTTGGTCCAGTATCTCACCGTCCTCGGCGGTGATGGCGCGCAGGGCTGCATGTCGAGCCCGCGGCTGCGGCGCAGCGATGCGAGACAGGATGATGCTCGTTGCCGGACCGCTGATCCGTATGATTGCAATCGCGCCCCGCCCTTGGGCGGTCGCCGGGGCAAAGATCGTCTGCGTCCCTGTCAACCTCGATTTCCCATCACCACGTCGGCGCGCATGTCTTCAAGGAGCGTGGCCATGAGGCCCGAGAACCTGCTGGGTTTGGCCCAGTCGCCCTACCTTCGCCAGCATGCAGCCAATCCCGTCCACTGGAGAACATGGGGTGAAGCGGCACTTGAGGAAGCGAAGGCCCGCGACTGCCCGATCCTGCTCTCGATCGGCTACGCCGCCTGCCACTGGTGTCACGTCATGGCACATGAGTCGTTCGAGGACGAGCAAACGGCGACGGTGATGAACCAGCATTTCGTCAGCATCAAAGTGGACCGCGAAGAACGCCCTGATGTCGATTACATCTACATGTCGGCACTCCAGGCTTTCGGCGAGCAGGGCGGCTGGCCGTTGACGATGTTTCTCACACCCACCGGCGCCCCCTTCTGGGGTGGAACATACTTCCCGCCGACGCCGCGCTGGGGTCGACCTTCCTTCCGGCAAGTGCTCGAAGGCGTGGCCGCCGCGTATCGGTCGCGAGACCAGACCTTGCGCGTGAACGAGGTCGGCGTCGCGGACGCGATGACGCGCATGTTCGCGCGACACCCCGGGCGGTTTTCCAACGATCTCAGCGCAATGGCCGCCCAGGAACTGCTTGAGTCCGTCGATACGCGTGCGGGTGGATTCAAGGGTGCGCCGAAATTTCCGAACGCGCCCGCGTTTCGCTTTCTCTGGCACCATGGCTTTGCTCTAAACGACGACCGGGCCATCGATGCCGTCCACGGGCTGCTGCGTGCCATGTCGGCCGGCGGGATCTATGATCACCTCGGCGGAGGCTACGCGCGCTATTCGACCGACGCCGAGTGGTTGGTCCCGCATTTCGAGAAGATGCTCTACGACAACGCGCAAATCGTCGAGCTTCTCGCGCTCGCCCACGGAGCCGCCAACGACGACGTCTATGCCGAGCGTGCCGAGCAGACGGTCGCTTGGTTGGATCGCGAGTTGCTCGTCGAGGATGCCTATGCCGCCTCTCTCGATGCTGACAGCGAAGGCGAAGAAGGCAGGTTCTACGTCTGGACAGCGGCCGAGATCGAACAGGCTCTCGGGCCGCAGTCCGACTTCAGTCGCGCCTACGACGTCACATCGGGGGGCAACTGGGAGGGACGAACGATCCTGCGGCGGATCACCGCGAGAGGCTCCTTGGCCGCCGAGCGTCACCTCGGCGAGCAACGCCAAACGTTGCTCGCCTGCCGCGAAAACCGGACCAGACCGGAGCGAGACACCAAAGTCCTCGCCGACTGGAACGGTCTCGCGATCGTGGGTCTTGCACGCGCATCACTCGCCTTTTCTAAGCCGGCCTGGCTCACGCGTGCTGTGGCCGTCTTCGACCGTCTGCAGGCTTTGCTGGGTCGCGACGACGGCCGTGTCGAGCATGCCTGGTGCAATGGGCAGGTGACCGCGACCGGCCTGCTCGACGACCAGGCGTCGGTCGGCCGCGCCGCTCTGGCGTTGTTCGAGGCAACCGGGGAGAACCGGTTTCTGGTGCGAGCGGTCGAACTCGCGCAGGTTGCCCAGGCGCTGTTCGGCGACACAGAGGGAGGCTTCTTCATGACGGCCGCTGACGCGCCTTGCCTGGCCGGACAACGTCCGCGCCAAGCGATGGACGGGCCGTCGCCATCAGGAGTCGGCTTGATGGCCGAACTCCTTGCCAGGCTTTACCACATGACCGGCGAACCGACATGGCTCGACCTCGCTCGCTCCTCGATCGAAGCGTGGTCCGGGGCCGGCCGATCGCTCAGGGCGATGCCCTCACTGCTGATCGCGGCCGATCTCCTCGAGAATGGCCTGACGGTCAGCTTCTCCGGCGCGAGCCTCGTCGACCCGCTGGTGAGCGCCGCCCGTGCTCATCCCAATCCAAGGGTCATGGTCATTCCACCTGGGCACAGTCTGGCGATCGGCCATCCCGCCCAGCCGGTCATGAAGGGTCACGCTCGGCAGGAGCCGCTCGCCTATGTCTGTGGGCGCGGCGTATGCAGCCCACCCGTGGGCGATCGTGACGAGCTTGTGCGCCTCCTGACGCGGCGGGCGGGTGACGCTTGACAGACGCCGTGACCCGCCGATGCTCCGAGCCATTCGCTTCGAGGACCCCGTGCCGCAACTCTCATTGCGAACGCCGATCGGCGCGCTGACCATCTCCGAGGAGGACGACCACGTCATCTCGGTCGATTGGGGATGGGGACGCGACCAGACGAGGTCGCTTCTGCTCGTCGAGGCGAAGGCGCAGATCGATGCCTATCTCGACGGCGAACTCACCGCGTTCGACTTGCCCCTCAACCCGGGCGGCACGCCCTATCAGCGCCGCGTCTGGCAAGCGATCATGACGATCCCGTTCGGGCGAACGCAGGCCTACGGCTCGATCGCCCGCTCGGTCGGCGGCTCGCCGCGCGCCGTCGGACAGGCCAATGCGCGCAATCGCCTGCCGATCCTCATTCCCTGCCACAGGGTGGTCGGGAGCAGCGGTGTTGGTGGCTACTCCGGCGGAGAGGGTGTCACCGTCAAGGAGTTCCTGCTCAGCCACGAACGCCGGTTCGCGCCACCATCGATCTGACCGCAGAGCGAGACCTCATGTCCAAGGCCATTCGTATCCACGAAACAGGCGGGCCCGACGTGCTCCGATGGGATGATGTCGCGAGTCCTTCGCCCGGACCGGGTGAGATCCTGATCAGGCAAACCGCGGTAGGCCTGAACTTCATCGATGTCTATTTCCGCACCGGCCTCTACAAACTGCCGTCGCTGCCCGCAGTGATCGGCATGGAGGGAGCTGGCGTCGTCGATGCGATTGGCCCGGGTGTCGAGGACATTGCCCTAGGCGATCGCGTCGCCTACGCCGGCGCCCTCGGTGCCTATGCCCAGCGCCGTGTGCTACGCGCCGACCGCGCCGTCGTGCTGCCAGACTTTATCGACGCCGAGCACGCCGCCGGCATGATGCTGCAGGGGATGACCGCCCAATACCTGCTTCGGCGCACCTATCAAGTCGGTCCGAACGACAGGATCCTGGTGCACGCGGCTGCCGGAGGCGTCGGCCTGATCCTCTGCCAGTGGGCCAAGCACCTGGGCGCCACCGTGATCGGGACGGTCTCCAACGTGCACAAAGCCGAACTGGCCCGCGCCCATGGCGCGGACCACGTGCTCGTCGGCGCTGCCAATCTCGCCGCCGACGTCAAGAAGCTCACGCGAGGGGAGATGGTCGAGGTCGTCTATGACGGTACCGGCCAGGACACGTTCCAGGCCAGCCTCGATTGCCTCGCGCCGCGTGGCCTGATGGTCAGCCACGGCAACGCCACCGGCGAGGTTCGAGGCCTTGACCTCAGCGTGCTCGCCGCGAAAGGCAGCCTTTACGTCACCAGACCCACGCTCGCCACTCACATCGCATCCCGCGAGGACCTTCTTGCGACGGCAGGCGAGCTGTTCGAGGTCGTCCAGAACGGTGCCGTGAAGATCCGCATCGATCAACGTTTTCCTCTCAGCGATGTTGCTGAGGCCCATCGGGCGCTCGAGCAGCGCAAGACGACCGGCAGCACCATCCTCCTTCCTTGAGGCATGGCGGACCGGTGCGAGTGGCGGCTCCGCCCACCTTCTCAGCGCGATGGCGCCTCCAACCATCGGCCGAACCAGGCCAGCGTCCGTTGCTTTGCGTCCGCCCGGTCGGCTGCGCTGTGGAGTTCATGCCCTTGTCCCGGATAGACCACGAACTTCGTCGGGACGCCGAGTTCATGCAGCGCGTGCCAGAACTCCTGGCTCTGCGGCAACGGACATTCGAGATCGCGATCGCCCACGTAGACGAAGGTGGGCGTGTGGACCTGCTTGATGTAGTTGATCGGCGACGAGCGCGCGTAGGCAGCCGGATCGTCGTAGACGCTCGCACCGAAGAACGGGATCATCCATCGGTCGATCCCGTTCTCGCCATAGTATGACAACCAGTCCGACACGCCCGCCCCGGCGACGGCCGCCCTGAAACGGTTCGTCTGTGTCACTGCCCACATCGTCATGTAGCCGCCGTAGCTGTAACCCATCAGCCCCAGCAGATCGGGACTGATCGGAGCGGTCGTGAGCGCCTTGTCGACGCCGCGCAGGATGTCGCGCAGATCGCCATGCCCGAAATCGCGCACGTTGGCGAGCGTGAACGCCTCGCCTTGCCCGAAGCTACCGCGTGGGTTCGGCAGGAAAATGTCGTACCCGGCATCAAGCAGCCAAAGGTCGCGCCGCTGCGTCAGGAATTCCGGCACCGACGCGGCGCCCGGGCCGCCATGAACGATCGTGATCATCTTCTGATCGTCGTCGTTCGCGTGTGCCTCTGGCTGAAGCAGCCAGCCCTGGACCGAGAACGCGTCGCTCTTCCAAGTCAGGCTGCGGGCGATCACCGGTGCATGCAGGCCGGCATTCGACGCCGTCACGTCGTGCCACTGTCCGCTCGACAACCGCGCGATTTCCGGCGGGTCGCGGAAGTCCTGCCGGATAGCGAAGAAATCGGCGCCGTGGCACGCCGCGCCAAACGACCAGCCACCCGTGGACAGCGTCTGCGGGCCGCTCCAGATCACCCGCGGATGCGACGACGGCGCGTCAAGGGACAACAGCTCGGTCTCGGCGCCATGAAGCGCGCTTGCCGTCAAAACAGAGTTGCCGCAGTGCCAGTCGAGACCGGTGACGCTTGCCTTCAGGTCCCTGGTCACGTCGACTGGCGCCGTCGCGCTGGCGGCTGCCCCACTTGCGAGCGGCATGATGAACGCGTCGCCTCCAGTCGAGCCGAAGTCGCTCATCAAACCGCCGATGAAGCCCACGTGCTTGCCGTCGGGCGAGACCAGGGGCGAGGCGATTTGCTGCTTGAGCGGGGGCGTGTAGAGGATCTGAGCGGATCCCTGGCGCGCGAACCGCCACAACTTGGCAATCCACCAGTTGTTGTCACCATTGCCGGGGCTGGCGGTGCCGACGAAGCCCGAGCCGTCGGGCAGCCAATCATAGTCGTAGACATACAGCCCAGGCGGGGACGCGAACGAGATCGCGCCGTCCTCGACAACACCCAGCCGCTGCTCGTCCGACGTCTCTCCCACCTCGCCCGCGAGTGGTGCGCCCGCTTTGACGGCCCCGCTTTCCTTGTGCGCACCAGGTGTTGCCAGCACCGCCAGGCTCCCGTCAGCCGCGAAACGAGGTTTGCCGAGATTGCCGGTGAAGGCGAGCACCTGGTGCAGGCCCGTTCCGTCCTGTTCCACCTCGTAGAGGGTGCTCTGGGCCGCGCCGTTTCGATCGAGCACGAACACCACCCGTTTGCCATCGCCCGAAAAGGCGGCGTCACTCGGCCTGCAATCCGGCTGCGCGTCACAGGGTAGGTTCACGGCGATGCTCCTGCCGTCGGCGACAGAATGGATCACCAGGGTTCGCAGCGGCTCCGCCCCGTCGATGGCCGGGTCGTCATGTTCGATGCTGGCGATTGCTGAGCCGTCGGGGGACAGCGTCATCTCGTCGAAGAGGTGCGGCCGCCGATCGGCGCCCTGGGCTGACGCGGGTCCGATCAGCAAACAGAGGAAGGCGCCGGCGGCGCGGTCGATCACGGTCATGCTGCATCCAACGATGCCGCCAACGAACCGTCAATTTGTCATCACTCTCCCGGCACCAGCACGATCCGCGTCGATCCTGCGCCGGCCTGAGAGGGAATGCCGATCGGATCGACCTGCTGCCAATGATGCGCGAGGTCGAGCAGATGGGCGCTGAACGGATTGCCGCTCTGGCCGGTCGCGATGATGAAACGGCTCCGGTTGGCGTCGGACAGATCATACACGCCGCGATAGGACGCGCCGTGCACCGAATCATAGGGTATGCGGCTCAGTGCCGCCTGCGCGTCGACGGTCGAGGCGTCACCTCCGACCGGCAGCGAGGCACGCAGCCATCGCGAGACGAGCGGCAGTCGGCTCCAGACCGGACTGGCGAAGACGGCGTGGTGCGCGTCGCCCCAGCGCCAACCCGTCATGTCCGACCCGAACCGCGCGTCCAATGTCGTCATCGCCTCGGCGAGGGTGCGGCCCAGCACCAACTCGCAGTCGGGACGACAGCCGGTCGCCTGGTTCTGCAGGGCCGCCAGTCGATAATTCAGCGGTGCCGCGGCCGCCAACCCGCCGCCGGTCGCGCGGTCCAGCGACTGGTCGAGCGCCGCGAGCCAGGCATGCGCGATCAGCGGCTCCGGCCGATCGGCCGACATGATTCCGTCCCACGCCGCCATCAGCCGCAGCGCCGCTCTCGACCGGCCGTCGCGCGGCACCGTCGCGCGCAGGATCGGCAGCAGATCGGCCATGTAGGTGCTCGCCACGTCGCCTTGCATCGATGCGAAGTCGTTCACGGAGAACCGGTAACCCGGCCGGTCGAGCAGCGCGCGGATCCGGCGCGACCGCCAATCTACATACGGGTCACCGCTCATGGTCACGCTCGACCCTGTCCCGAGCACCGGCTCGTTGGCGTTGACCAGCACGCCGCTCGCCGGCGCGACGATGCGCGGCAAATCACGACCCGACGCATAGCCTACCCAGTCAGCCATCCCGTTGGCACCGTCGGCGGGCAGCCGCCCGTTGCCGCCGCGGCGGACGGGAACGCGGCCGGTCGTGAACAGCGCGATCCGGTGCGCGTCGGCGGCAAGAAGGTTCTGCACCGGCGCCGTTAGCGCCACCGCCGCCCGTCCCGCCGCGTCCACATCGACCGCATCGTCGAGCATCGCCAACCCGTCCGCCGCCCCGTTGCCGGGTGCAAGACTCGCGATCTGCGCGGCGATCACCGCGCCCGCCGGCACCGTTCTGATGCCGAACAGTCCGGGCAGGTCGCTCAGCACCGGACCATGACGGGTCGAGCGAACATCGATCACCACGTCGGGTTGGCCGGCAACCGTGATCCGCTCCCGCCGGTGCACGAAGGCCAGCCGACCGGATGGACCCTGATAATGGTCCGCGCCCGCCGCGTCCTCGACGAAAAGATCCTCGGTGTCGGCGCCCGTCGTCGTGAATGTCCAAGCCAGATGTGCGTTCTGTCCCAGCACGACGAACGGGGTTCCCGGCGCGGTCGCACCGACCACGAACCCGGACCTGGTCTCGATCCGGGCGAGATACCAAAGGCAAGGCAGCCCGTAGCCGAGATGCGGATCACCCGCGAGCAGCGGCGCCCCGGTCGCGCTGTGCGCCCCGTCGACCGCCCATTCATTGGATGCCGTGTTCGGCCAGGTGAACGGCGCCGGAAAATGCGGCAGTGCTTGCCAGGTCGCCGCCGCCAAGGCCGCCACCCCAGCAGACGGCAGCGACGCCTGGTCCACGGGAGCGCCGCTCGACCCGTTCGGCCATAACGAGAGAATGTCCTGGCGAGTCATATGTCCCGACAGTGCCAATCGCGCCAGCTCGAGCGAGAGATTGTCCGACAGCGCCAGCCCCATCGTCTCTGCCCAGAGCAGGCTGTCGACCGGCCTCCAGGGCACGGGGGCGCCCAGCAGCAGATACTCGGGCGATGCGAACCGCCCTCGCCGACCGATGAGCGCATTCACCCCACGCGCATAGGCGTCGAGCAGCCTCCGCGTGCCCGGCGAGAGCGAAGCGAGCATGGCTTGCGCCGCCTGCTCCGTGCCGAGCACGCGCGCCGTTTCGTCGAGCGGCAGGGCGGCCGGGCCGATCAGCGCCGCCAGCCGTCCCGATGCCGCCCGGCGCATCAGGTCCATCTGCATCATGCGGTCGCGGGCATGCAGGAAGCCGAGTGCTTCGGCGGCGTCCGCCTCGTCCGACGCCCGAATGCGCGGAATTCCGTACCGGTCCAGGTCGACCACCACGCGACCTTGGAGTCCGGGCAGGGTGAGCGAACCTGCGCGCATGGGCAGCGAGATCTCCGCCGCTGCCACGGCCAGCAAGGCCACGAGAGCCACCAGGCCAGGCAATCCCGCGAGTATAACCTTGCGCGCGATCAATCGCCGGCTTTCGTGGCCGCCCGCCGTCAGGTGTTCATCGCGTCGAAGAAATCCTGGTTGGTCTTGCTGTACTTCAGCTTGTCGAGCAGGAAGTCCATCGCATCCTGGGTTCCCATCGGGTTCAGGATCCGGCGCAGCACCCACATCTTCGACAGCGACCCCTTCTCCACCAGCAGCTCTTCGCGCCGCGTGCCGCTCTTGGTGATGTCGATCGCAGGGAACGTGCGCTTGTCGGACAGCTTACGGTCGAGGATGAGTTCCGAATTACCGGTTCCCTTGAACTCCTCGAAGATCACCTCGTCCATGCGGCTGCCGGTATCGATCAGCGCGGTCGCGATGATCGTCAGCGATCCCCCCTCCTCGATATTGCGCGCGGCACCGAAGAAGCGCTTCGGACGCTGCAGAGCGTTGGCGTCGACACCACCCGTCAGCACCTTTCCCGACGACGGTACCACGGTGTTGTAGGCGCGCGCGAGACGCGTGATGCTGTCGAGCAGGATCACCACGTCGCGCTTGTGCTCGACCAGCCTCTTGGCCTTCTCGAGCACCATCTCGGTCAC
This sequence comes from uncultured Acetobacteraceae bacterium, assembly GCA_964249235.1. Taxonomy (GTDB): domain Bacteria; phylum Pseudomonadota; class Alphaproteobacteria; order Acetobacterales; family Acetobacteraceae; genus CAXTPV01. Next base: position 20,769 of record CAXUBM010000006.1, read on the forward strand.
TTGCACGTGGCGCGTCGCCGGCTCATCGAAGGTCGAGGACACGACCTCGCCCTTCACACTGCGCGCCATGTCGGTGACTTCCTCAGGGCGCTCATCGATGAGCAGCACGATCAGGAACACCTCGGGATGGTTGGTCGAGATGGCACTGGCGATGTTCTGCAGCATGACCGTCTTGCCGGTCCGCGGCGGGGCGACGATCAGCGCGCGCTGCCCCATGCCGATCGGCGCCACCAAGTCGATCACCCGCGGGGTGAAGTCCTTGCTGTGCGACTTCGCCACCGACTGGAAGTTCTCGACCTCCATCTTCAGCCGCCGCTCCGGGAAAAGCGGGGTGAGATTGTCGAAGTTGATCCGCTGCCGCACCGCCTCGGGCGGCTCGAAGTTGATGGTGTTGACTTTCAGCAGCGCGAAGTAACGCTCGCCATCGCGTGGTGCCCTGATCTGGCCTTCCACTGAGTCGCCGGTCCGCAGGCCGAAGCGCCGGACCTGTGTCGGACTGACATAGATGTCGTCCGGTCCGGGCAGGTAGTTCGACTCCGGGCTGCGCAGGAAGCCGAACCCGTCCGACATGATCTCGAGCGTACCCTCGCCATGGATGGCTTGGTCGTTTTCGGCCAGGTTCTTGAGGATCGCGAACATGATGTCCTGCTTGCGCAGGCTCGACGCATTTTCGATTTGGAGCGATTCAGCGAACGAAAGCAGGTCGGCCGGTGACTTGGCCTTGAGTTCGGCGAGGTGCATGGACGCCTCGAATGGGGTGGGCCGGACGGGTCTGATGCGGGGGCGCCCGCGTCAGAGCACTCTGCCGGAGAGACAGGAGATGTCGGACGGGAGTGGACCGCAGCGTCGTCTGCTGACCAGAGGGAGGGAGGGGATCGCGGCGCGAGGCTACGATCACGAACCCGAACGTCAATCGACGTCTGGATACGTGGCGCTCACATCGCATCGCCGCGACCCCTCGTCAAGTCTGCCGCTCCGCCGCCCTCCGCCGCCCAGCCATTCAGATCCAGCCGACCCGCTTGAACCAGGCGAGCGGCACCAGAACGCTGACCGCCATCAGGATCAGCGCATACCAGTAGCCGAACGACCAGCTCAGCTCCGGGATGTCCTTGAAGTTCATGCCGTAGATGCTCGCGATCAGCGTCGGCGGGATGCCGATCAGGCTGACCACGGTGAGGATCCGGATCCCATTGTTCTGCTCGACGTTGATCAGGCCGAGAGTGGCATCCAGCAGGAAGTGCACTTTATCGTTCACTTGCCCATCGAACTCGGTCAGGGATTTCAGGTCGGCGGCCAACGTCGCCACCCGGTCGTGCAGCGCCTGGCCACGAACCTCCTCGGCATGTTGCACGAAGAGCACCAGCCGCTGAAGCCCCAGCATCGTATCCCGCAGCCGCGAGACCGCGTCCCCCTGCCTGCCGATGTCGTGCAGCAACTCGCGCAATGTCCGGTCGGCCCGTCGCCGCTTTTCCAGCGCGTCGGCACGGAATACGGTCACCGACACCCGGTCGAGCTGCCCGCCGATGATCTCCAGCAGGTCGGCGAGCCGATCGACGATTGCCTCCAGCAAGCCGACCATCAACGCGTGTGCATCGAGCGGCTCGGCCGCCTTCTCCATCCCCCGCGCATAGGCTTCGATCGCCGGATAGTCGGAGAACCGCACCGACACCAAGAACTTGTCCGATACGACCAGTCCCATCGGGATCGTGGAGCAATCGCCGTCGTGCAGCCTCGCCAGGGGCGTGCTGAGATAAAGCGCGCCGTCGTCGCGATAGAGGCGGCTTGAGCTCTCGATCTCGTCGAGATCCGCCCGCGTCGGCACCGTCAGCCCGGTGATCCTGGCGGCGAGCGCCTCCTCATCCGCGGTCGGATTGAGGAGGTCGAACCACACCGCGCCGGCGACGCTGTCCTCCGGGCGCCCGGCGTCGAGCAGTCGTGCGGCGGAGCCGGCGGGACGCGCAGTCAGCATATGGTCTCCATGCGAAAAGGTCATCGCGCTGCCTCGACCGGGTTCTGCCCGCGCGAGCGCGAAGAGATCCGACACTGGGGCCAACGATTCGAACCCCCATATCATGGATCGGTGAGCCGCCCGACGCGCGACGATCTCGATATGACGCGCGCTCGAGAGATGATCTAAGACGCTGGGTTGAGCGACCCTGGAGGAGGCAACGTGCCGGAAGGCGATAACACCACCGTCGTCACGCGTCCGAACTCCCTGCGGCATGGACCGGACGATCGCGGCCGCTTCGGCGACTTCGGCGGTCGCTTCGTCGCCGAAACCCTGATGCCCCTCGTCATCGAGCTCGAGCAGGCCTGGCAGGCCGCCCGCATCGACCCAGTCTTCAAGGCCGAGCTTGCTTCCTATGCCGCCAACTATGTCGGCCGGCCGAGTCCGCTGTGGCACGCCAGGCGTTTGTCCGAGGAGCTCGGCGGCGCGCGCATCTACTTCAAGCGCGAGGAGCTCAACCACACCGGCTCCCACAAGCTCAACAACGTCATGGGTCAGATCCTGCTCGCCCGGCGCATGGGCCGCACGCGCATCATCGCCGAAACCGGTGCCGGCCAGCATGGCGTCGCCACCGCGACGGCGTGCGCCCTCTTCGGCCTCAAATGCGTCGTCTACATGGGTGCCACCGACGTCGAGCGGCAGCAGCCCAACGTGTTCCGCATGCGACTGCTCGGCGCTGAAGTTCAAGCCGTCGAAACCGGCGCCGGCACCCTGAAAGATGCCATGAACGAGGCGATGCGCGACTGGGTCGCCAACGTCGCCGACACCTACTATCTGATCGGCACCGTCGCCGGGCCGCACCCCTACCCGGCGATGGTGCGTGAGTTTCAACAGATCATCGGCGAGGAAGCCCGCGCCCAACTCGAGCAGGCCGAAGGCCGCCTGCCGGACGCCGTCGTTGCATCCGTCGGCGGCGGCTCCAACGCCATGGGGATCTTCCACGCCTTCCTCGACGAGCCGTCGGTGCGTCTGATCGGCGTCGAGGCGGCCGGTCATGGCCTCGACAGCGGCGAGCAGGCCGCGTCCATCAGTCGCGGCCGCCCCGGCGTGCTGCATGGCAATCGCACCTACCTCCTTCAGGACGGCGACGGCCAGATCCAGGAGGCGCACAGCATCAGCGCCGGCCTAGACTATCCTGGCATCGGCCCCGAGCATTCCTGGCTGCACGAGATCGGCCGCGCCACATATGTCGGCATCACCGACGACGAGGCGCTCGCCGCCTTCCAGCTTTGCACGCGCACCGAGGGGATCATTCCGGCGCTCGAATGCGCCCACGCCATCGCCCACGTGGCGAAGATGGCGCCCACGATGAGCTCGGACGATGTCATCCTGATGAACCTCTCCGGCCGCGGCGACAAGGACGTCGCCACCGTTGCCCGCCATCTCGGCGTCTCGCTGTGAATGCCCCCGGTCGGATCGCGCGCCGATTTGCGAACCTTCGTGCGGAGGAACGCGGTGCCCTGATCCCCTTTCTGACCGCCTTCGACCCGGATCGCGAGACGTCACTCGCTCTGTTGCGTGCCTTGCCCGGCGCAGGCGCCGATCTGATCGAGATCGGTATGCCGTTCACCGATCCGATGGCCGATGGCCCGATCATCCAGGCAGCCTCCCGACGCGCGCTCGCCGCCGGCGCCACGCTCGCCGGCACCCTCGCGCTCGTCCGCGAGTTCCGCGACGGCGACGCACACACGCCCGTCGTGCTGATGGGCTACCTCAACCCGATCGAGAGCTTCGATCCCGAACGCTTCTGCGAGGCCGCCGCGTCCGCCGGCGTCGACGGTCTGATCATCGTCGACCTGCCGCCTGAGGAGTCCGACCTGATCGCGCCGCATGCCGCCGTCCACGGCCTCGACCTGATCCGCCTGATCGCGCCGACCACGACCGACACTCGCCTGCCTCGCGTGCTCGAGGGCAGCTCCGGTTTCGTCTACTACGTCAGCATCACCGGTATCACCGGCACAAACACCGCCAGCAAGGCCGATCTCGCAGCCGTCGTGCCTCGCCTGAGGCGGCAGACCGATCTGCCGGTGGCGATCGGGTTCGGCATCCGCACCCCGGCTCAGGCGGCCACCGCGGTCCGTGCCGCCGACGCCGCCGTCGTCGCCTCGGCCTTGATCCAGACGCTCGCCGCCACTCTCGACCCGGCGGCCCGTGCAACCCCGCAGACGGTCGGGGCCGTCGCCACTCAGGTCCGCGCGCTCGCAGGCGCTGTCCGCGAGGCCCGCCTCCTTCAGGAGATCGACGCATGAGCTGGCTGACCGAGTATGTCCGGCCGAAATTCCGCACCTTGCTCGGCAAGCGCGACGTTCCAGACCATCTCTGGGTGCAATGCGAAGCCTGCAAGCAGATGGTTTTCTCCAACGATCTCGAGAAAAATCTGCGCGTCTGCCCGCATTGCGACCATCACATGGCCATCGACTCGCTCACCCGCCTGGCCTCCCTCTTTGACGAGGGCAAGTTCGCGCGCCTCGAGCTTCCCAAGGTCCCCGCTGACCCGCTCGGCTTTCGCGACGAGAAGCGCTACGTCGAGCGGCTTCGCGACGCGCGCGGCAAGACGCACCTCGACGATGCGCTCGTCATCGCTTCGGGTGCCATCGGCACGGTCGAGACCGTCGCCGCCGTGATGGAGTTCCGCTTCATGGGCGGCTCGATGGGCGCGGCCGTTGGCGAAGGCCTGCTGCTCGCCGCTCGCCAGGCCGTGCAGCTCTCAGCCCCGCTCGTCATCTTTACCGCCTCCGGCGGCGCTCGCATGCAGGAGGGCATGGTCAGTCTGATGCAGATGCCGCGCAGCACGATTGCCGTGCAGATGGTCCGGGAGGCCGGCCTCCCCTACATCGCGGTGCTGACCAACCCGACCACCGGCGGCGTGACCGCGAGCTTCGCCATGCTCGGCGATATCCACATCGCCGAGCCAGGTGCGACCATCGGCTTTGCAGGCGCCCGCGTCATCGAGCAGACCGTCCGCGAAACCCTGCCCGATGGCTTCCAACGGTCGGAGTATCTTCTCGATCACGGCATCGTCGATATGGTCGTGCCCCGAACCGAGCTCGCCTCGACCCTGGGCCGCATCCTGCGCCTGCTGCACCGCCCCGAGCCGCAAACCGATCCGATGCCGGCAATCGAGCCAGAAGTCGGCGCGTCGACCAGGGAGCCGGCACAAGCCACCTGACCGCCATGCCAGCCGAGCAGATCCTTGAGCGGCTGCAGGCGCGCTATCCGGTCCTGATCGACCTGAGCCTGGAGCGCCTTGCCGCTCTCCTCGCTCGCCTCGACCACCCGGAGTGCCGTCTGCCGCCCGTCATCCACGTCGCCGGCACGAACGGCAAGGGCAGCACGGTGGCACTGATGCGCGCCATTGCCGAGGACGCCGGGCTTTCGGTGCACGTCACCACCTCGCCCCACCTCGTCTCGCTCACCGAGCGCTTCCGCATCGCTGGACGTTTGGTCGACGAACCGACCCTGATCGGTGTCCTGGAGCGCATCGAGGCCGTCGATACGCCGCCGACCGTCACCGTTTTCGAAGCGATGATTGGCGCCGCCTTCCTGCTCTTCGCAGGCTATCCGGCCGACTTGGCCCTCGTCGAGGTCGGCCTCGGCGGCCGCTACGACGCGACCAACCTCATTCCCCGTCCCCGTGTGGCCGCCATCACCTCGATTTCCCTCGATCACCAGGCGTTTCTGGGTCACGAGATCGAGGCCATCGCCGCCGAAAAGGCGGGCATCATCAAGCCTGGCGTTCCCGCCGTCACCGGCCGCCAGCGCCCCTCCGTCCTCGCCATCCTCGACGGCGAGGCCGAGCGCGCCGGCACCACGCTATGGGCCCGCGACCGTGACTACCTGATCGAGGAGGCGGGCGCGGGGGAGAATGGCCGCCTCGCTTACCAGGATCCGCTCGGCCGCCTCGACTTGCCCCGTCCCGCTCTCGTCGGCCTGCACCAGGTCGACAACACCGGCATCGCGGTTGCAGCGCTTCGCCGTGCCGCCCTGCCGATTTCACCCGCCCATTTCGATGCCGTGGCCCGGGTCGACTGGCCCGCCCGTCTCCAGCTCCTGACCGGCGCGCTCGCCCGCTCCCTGCCGGACGGCTTCGCGCTATGGCTCGACGGCGGCCACAACGAGGGCGCCGCCGAGGCGCTGGCCGTCTTCATCGAGCGCTTCTGGACCGATCGTCCGCTGCACCTCGTCGTCGGCATGAAGGAGACCAAGGATGTGGAGGCCTTTCTCGCGCCGTTGACGGCACGCTCGGCCAGCCTCTGGGCCGTTCGCGAACCCGACCAGCACCTTGCACTTCCGGTCGAGCGGATCATCGAGGCGTCCGCCGGCCACGCCCGTTCCGGTCCGGACGTCGCCGGCGCTCTGCGTCAGCTCGCCCGGACCGAGCCGCCCGGTCGCGTCCTGATCTGCGGCAGCCTTTATCTCGCCGGCGAGGTTCTCAAGCGCGACGCCTCCGCGCGCTGACACCCGGGAGAAACCAAATGACAATCGCGCGCCGGCCCGGCAAGCACGGCCGACGACCGGGAGAGAGTAGATGACCCTTGCCCGCGACACCGAGACGCCGTCCCGGATCGGCCAGGTGGCCGTTTTCTGCGGCTCGCGCGCCGGTGCCGACCCGGCCCATACCGAGGCGGTCGCGGCACTCGGCCGCGGTCTTGCCGAACGCGGCATGACCGTCATCTATGGTGGTGGCCGGATCGGCCTGATGGGCCGCCTCGCCGATGCCGCGCTGGACGCTGGCGGCCAAGTGGTGGGCGTCATCCCCGAGTTCCTCAGCGCCCGCGAGGTCGCCCACGCTCGCGTCCATGAACTCGTCACCACCGACAGCATGCACAGCCGCAAGCAGCTGATGTTCGCCCGTGCCGATGCGTTCGTGACCATGCCGGGCGGTTTCGGCACCCTCGACGAGACGATCGAGATCATCACCTGGCGCCAGCTCGGGCTGCACGACAAGCCGATCCTGATCGTCGACGTTGCCGGCTGGGCCCGTGGTCTCCTCGCCGCCTTCAAGACCTCGGTCGAGGACGGGTTCGCCGAGCCGTCGGCGCGCCGGCTCTACGAAGTCGCGCCTGACGTGGACACTGCGCTGCGGCGTCTGGAGGAGCTGGCTCCGAGCGGGGCGCTCGCTTCGCCCGCTCCGCTGTAGCCGGGGCTCTACTCCAAAGGGATGGCGGTCCAGGAGCCTGGCCTACCTGCGGCGGTGGGGGGGGGGGCCGCCGCCCCTCCCCCCCTCGGCCGC
>CAXUBM010000006.1:28019-30790 GCA_964249235.1 uncultured Acetobacteraceae bacterium
CCCGGGGCGTGACGCGAGCTGGGCCTCGGAAGAGGCCCAGGGATGCGCTTGTTACGGGCGGGCCCTGCCCCGCGTGCATGACCCCTGATTGCGGGATGGCGGGCCAGCGCCGGGCAGAACGGCAATCCGCGTGCCTGTAAGCAGGACGGCAATCCGGGTGCCTATAAGTTGACGGCCCATATCCCGGGTGCGCAAGGCCCGGCCGGCGAAAATGCGTTGGGCAGCTTGCTTCCCGGGCGCCTGACGGGTATACGCCCGCCCTCGGCCGGAGTGTAGCTCAGCCTGGTAGAGCACTGTGTTCGGGACGCAGGGGCCGGAGGTTCGAATCCTCTCACTCCGACCAGCTTCGGCGGGGATCGTGAATGAAGGCGCTGATCCTCCTGACGGTTCTGACCGCGGTGATCGTCACCGCCCTCGTCGTCATCGACCTCATCGACCGCGGCTTCATCTCGTTCGCGTGAACCGCCGGGCCGCCCTGCTCTGTCTCGCCTGCTTCGCGGTCGCCGCGACGGACAGCGTCGCGCAACCGCTCGGCGCCGGCATCCTTCCCCCACACGCACCGCCCGCCATGCGCCGTCAGTGGGCAGTTCGCCAGAGCGGACTCTGCCTGGTGGCGATCCGCGAGGCCGAGGCTCGTTACCATCTGCAGGCCGGCAGCCTGAGCGCGATCGCCCGCGTCGAGACCGGCCTGCCGCTGCCCGTCACCGGGGACCGGCAGCCCTGGCCCTGGACGATCAACGCGGCCGGCGTCGGCCACTGGTACGCGAGCCGCGACGAAGCGGCCGCCGCGGCGGAACGGCTTCTCGTCACCACCGGCGGCAACGTCGATATCGGCTGCATGCAAGTCAGCATGCGCTACCACCGCACCGCCTTCAGCAGCCTGACTGAGGCCTTCGACCCGGCCCGCAACGTGGATGTCGGTGCCCGTCTCTTCGCCGGCCTCGCCAGCCGTGGCTCCGTCGACCGCGCCTCCGGTCTCTATCATTCCGCGACCCCGGCGCTGGGCGACCCTTACCGCCTCAGTGTCGCGCACATGCGCCGCACCCAACGCGAATCACTCGCGGACGCCCGCGCTTCGCTGGGCGTCCGATAAGCCGCTTGCCAACACGCGCGCTTCGTGTCTGATGCGTCCGCGCGCCGGGTTAGCACAGCGGTAGTGCAGCGGTTTTGTAAACCGAAGGTCGGGGGTTCGATCCCCTCACCCGGCACCAGCGCGTTCGCAGCGTCAGCAGAGGCCGCCGACCGTCCAGACGAAACCGCCAGACGCAGCAGGTTATCCTCTCTGACCGTCGACCGGAGCGCGTGCACTGCATCGAACGCGTCTCGTCCAGAATGACGCCTTATGTTACGGCATCTCCTAACGGGAGGTTGCGCCATGGGGCGAGACACATACACCGGAAACTTCGGCGGGAACTGGTTCGATCCGTTGAGTTGGAGCGGAGGTGTGCCGGCCAGCGGCGACACGGCCGACATCTTCGGGTCGACCGGCGTCGATGCATCCGCCGGCATCGTCGCGGGCGTCACGATCGATCTCAGCGCGGCCTACCTCGCCCAGCCACCGGGCGACCTCCAGCCTCCCACCTACAACCTCGTCGCCAACACACTGGGCACGCGCACCGCGCCGGTCTCCATCGTCGTGACCGCCGACAGCGGGACCCCGGCGGCGGCGGGCATCGCGGTCGGCGACGTGAACGGTTCGGTGACCGTCGACTCGGGGCAGAATCTCGTCTTCGACGGCGGTGAGATCAACGGCAACATCTTGGTCGATCCAAACGCGTCTTTGGTTTTCGAGGGCTACGCCGATTCCAGAGGCTATGAGACGTATCCGAACGTCACGTTCGACGGAAACGTCGACGTCGAAGGCGGAACGCTGCTTCTCTCCTCTGCCGAGGTGACCGGAACCGGCCGTATCGAAATCGCACGTGGCGGATTGGTCGAGGTCGAGGTCGCAGGCCCGTTCCAGCCATCGCAGAACATCGCAGTCCACTTCGACAGAACCGGCGGCACGCTCGAATTTGCGTCGTTCGTCAATGGCTTCGACGGCGTGATCAGCGGTTTCGGCGCCGGCGCCGTGATCAAGGGACCGGCTGGAAACCCCGACGAGCCGCTTACAGCGACCTACGGCGATGGCGTTCTGTCGATCAGCCAGGACGGCCATCTCCTCGACAACTACAGCTTCGCCGGCAACTACTCTCGAGCGAACTTCGATGTCAGGGAGAGTCCCGACGGTTTCGCCGAGATCACCTACGCCCCCTGTTTCGCCACCGGCACGCTGATCGCCGCGCCCGAAGGATTGATCCCCGTCGAACGGCTCGTGGCCGGCCGGTCTGCGGTCTGTCTTGCCACGGGAGGCACAGCCGGCATCGTCTGGATCGGTCACCGGCGGCAGCGCGATGGGAAGGTCGTCCGCGTTCGGGCCCATGCCCTGGGCCACCACACACCGAGCCGAGACCTGATCGTCTCGACCGACCACGCCCTCTATTTCGACGGTGTCCTCGTCCCGGCTGGTCGCCTGGTCAACGGCGAGACGATCGTGCACGAACATCGTGACGAGATCACGTTCTGGCATGTCGAACTCCGGCAGCACGGCGTCCTCCTCGCCGAGGGTGCACCAGCGGAAAGCTATCTGGACACGGGCAACCGCTCTCAGTTCAGCAACTGCCCTCTTTCCTACGGACCTCCCGACGCTGCCGCCAATGATCCATGCGCCGAGGTCGTCCTCGCCGGCCCTCGCCTCGAGAGGATCAAAGCCGCGCTCGCGGGTCTGCCCG
>CAXUBM010000007.1:0-13400 GCA_964249235.1 uncultured Acetobacteraceae bacterium
CAGCCACTCCGCCGCGCCGTCCAGCCGGTATTCCAGCTCCGGCGCGCCGGGCGCCGGCCCGCGCTTCTTGCGAACTTCGACCTCGACCCCCTTCGAGCGGCCGTGGCTGAAACTCTGACGGACCGAGCCGGCATTCACCGTGCGTCCGAGCTCCAGCCGGCCCGGCCGCAACGACAGCCTGCTCTTACCCGCGTCCTGATCCTTGGTATCGCTCATGCACCTGCCCGTCTGAGATCCCCGCCAGCCCGGCAGACACCTGCCAACCGCGCCGACTCCGTGACGATCATCCCGGCCAACCGGCCAGGCGCCACGCCTACGTGAACTATATGGTCACGGCCGAACACCGCGCCCAGCGTCGCCGCATCAAGCGGCATCACAACCTCCACCGCCGTGGCCGAGGCCAGCCTCGCACGCTCTTCCGTGCTGCCGTCGAGCGCCTCAACCAGAAGCCCGCACCGACCCGCGCCGATCATCTCCCGCACCTTTGCAAACCCGCAAACCGCCTGGCCGGCGCGCCGGGCCAGACCCAGGAACTCCACGACACGGCGGGTGAGGCCCGCCTCGATCGTCCCCAGAAGATCGGGAGGAACGACGACCTTGCCGCGCGCCGCGCGTGCGAAGGCACCCTTCGTCCGCGCGGTTTCTACCACATCGGCCTTCGCACTCAACCAGATTCCCCGTCCCGGCAGCTTTCGCGCGAGATCGGGAACGATCGTTGCCTCCGGGCCCACCACGAACCTGATCATCCCGGTCGGATCGCCGCGTTCGCGTGTGAGCGCACAGCGCCGCAGCGAACCGCGTTCGTCCTCCTCCTGGTCCTCCCCCTGGTCCTGGTCCGCGACGTCGCGTGTTTCAGACGTGCCCGGCCTCCTCTTGCGCCGCGTTCTCGGTGCCTTCCCCGGCCCCGTCCGCGTTCTGCTCGGTCGCACCGCCCTCGAACCAGTGCGCGCGCGCCGCCATGATGATCTCGTTGGCGAGTGCCTCGTCCATCACCTCGGCGCCGCCAAGCATCTCCACCAGCTCGTCGCCCGCGAGATCGGCAAGGTCGTCGAGCGTCTTGACCCCTTTCTCGCCGAACAGGACCAGCATCTGCGGCGAGAACGCCTCGAAGGACGCGACGTCGTCGCTGACGCCCAGCGCCCGCCGCTTCTCCTCGAGCTCCTCGAAGCGGCGCATCAGCGCCGCCTGCGCCCGCCTGATCAGCTCCTCGGCGATCCCCTCGTCGAAGCCCTCGATCGAGGCCAGCTCCTCCACCGGCACGTCCGCCAGCTCTTCGACCGAATTGAAATCCTCGGTCACCAGCAGCCCGGCGATGACGTCGTCGACGTCCAGCGCGTCCACGAACAGTCCCGTCCGTCGACGGAACTCCTCCTGCCGCCGCTCGCTCTCCTCGGCCTCGGTGAGAATGTCGATGTCCCAGCGCGTCAGCTGCGAGGCCAGCCGCACGTTCTGCCCCCGCCGGCCGATCGCCAGGCTCAGCTGCTCGTCGGGCACCACCACCTCGACGCGCCCCTGCTCCTCATCCATCACCACCTTCGTCACCTCGGCCGGTGCGAGCGCGTTGACGACGAACGTCGCCTCCTGGCTCGACCACGGGATGATGTCGATCTTCTCGCCCTGCAGCTCCTGCACCACTGCCTGCACGCGCGAGCCGCGCATGCCGACGCACGCGCCGACCGGATCGATCGAGCTGTCGCGCGACACCACCGCCATCTTCGCGCGCGAGCCCGGGTCGCGCGCCACCGCCTTGATCTCGATGATGCCGTCATAGATCTCCGGCACCTCCTGCGCGAACAGCTTGGCCAGGAACGCCGGATGCGTCCGCGACAGGAAGATCTGCGGCCCGCGCGGCTCCTCGCGCACGTCGTAGATGTAGGCGCGCACACGGTCGCCGTTGCGGAAAGCCTCGCGCGGAATGAGCTCGTCGCGCCGCAGCAGCGCCTCCGCGCGCCCCAGCTCCACCATCAGATTCCCATATTCGGTCCGCTTGACCGTGCCGTTGACGATCTCGCCGACGCGGTCCTTGAACTCCTCGAACTGCTTGCGCCGTTCGACCTCACGCACCCGCTGCACGATCACCTGCTTGGCGGTCTGCGCCGCGATCCGCCCGAAATCGATCGGCGGCAGCGGATCGATCAGGTGCTGGCCCAACTGGATGTCGGGCTTGAACTTGCGGGCGATCGGGAGCGGGATCTGCGTCTCCTCGTTCTCGACCGTCTCGACCGCCTCGGTCCAGCGCGACAGGCGAACATCGCCCGACCGCCGGTCGATCACGGCGCGGATATCCTTCTCGTGGCCGTACTTGGCCCGGCCGGCCTTCTGGATCGCCTGCTCCATCGCTTCGAGCACTTCCTCGCGGTCGATCGATTTCTCGCGGGCGACGGCGTCGGCGACGAGAAGCAGTTCAGGTCTCGAAACGGCGGTATCCATGACGTCCTCTCGGAACTCCGATCTTCAATTCATTCGTCTAATGCGCCGCCGGGCCAGGCGCGGTGGCCGCAATCAGCGCGTCGGTCAGCACCAGCTTCGCGCGCCGCATGTCGCGCATCGGTAGCCGGACGTCCGACCCGTCCTCCAGCCGCAGCCGCCCCGCCTCTTCGTCGGCGCCGAGAACGATGCCGGTGAAGCGCTTGCGCCCGTCCACCGGCACCAGCATCTCGACGCGCGCCGAATGGCCTGCAAAGCGATTCCAATCCTTGACCCGAGTCAATGGCCTGTCGATGCCCGCCGAACTCACCTCCAGCTGCCACGCTCCCGGGATCGGATCTTCCACGTCGAGAACCGCGCCCACGGCGCGGGCGATACGCTCGCAATCGGACACGTCGATCAGCGCGCCGTCGACGCGGTCGGCCATGATCTGCACCGTCGGCCGTTCACGGCCCAACACGCTGACCCGGACCAGTTCGTAGCCGAGATCCATCAGCGTCGGCACGCACGACGCGGCGATCCGGGTTTCGAGCGCCGAGCCGTCGACCGCCGGTGCGGACGGATCCGCCATCACGTCGTCGGACATCCAACCTCCCGCCTCCTGCGCCTCCCATGTCCCCGACACTGCGGAGACACGCAAGCGAAGGGCCCGAAAACGAAAAAAGGCGGCCCGAAGGCCACCTCCCTGAGTTTTCGGAAGTTTATTTTCGTCTCAGATACATCGACGCCGCAGGGTTTTCAATGGCCTTGCCGGGCGTGCATGGTGGCGCGGCCAAGGAGGACCCGACCACGACCAGCCGAGCCACACTCGAGATCACCGACTGGCTCGACGCGCCGATCGATCTGCCGATCGGCGCGCGCGAGTTCGCGGTCGGCGACGTTCATGGCCACCAGCCCCAGCTCGACCGTCTGCTGGATGCGATCGCGGCGATCGCACGCGGCGACGGCCACTTGACGTTCCTCGGCGACCTGATCGACCGCGGTCCGGCCAGCATCGCATGTCTGCGCCGCGCCGCCTCGCCCGCCGCTGCGCTCGGCGTCGGCGTTTGCACGCTCCTGCTCGGCAACCACGAGATGCTGATGCTGATGGCGCTTTCAGGCCGCCCAGACGCTGCCGACATCCGGGAGATCTGGCTTGCCAACGGCGGCGACACCACGCTCGAGGAAGCAGGATGCCTCCCCGGCGCGCGGCTGCTCCGCACCGGCGTCTCCCGTCACAAGGTGGAGCGGGCGCTCGGCACCGAAGCTGTCGAGAGAGTGGCCAAGGCGCCCCTCTTCCGGCGTTCCGGCAACCTCGTCCTCGTCCATGCCGGCATCGACCCGAACACCACGTTGCGTGCCGCCCTCGACCGCCCTCGTCTGACGCTGATGGACGACCGCCACCCGTGCTGGATCCGCGGCCCCTTTCTCGATCACAATGGCCGCTTCGAGGGCGACCGCATCGTCGTGCACGGCCACACGCCCGAGCCGCGCGTGCTGGCCAGCAAGGGCAGGCCGCCGCGGCCCGGCTGGCACCGTCTCGACGGCTCACGGCTCGGCCTCGACGGCGGCAGCTACGCCACCGGCATCGTCACCGCCGCCGAACTGCAGGCGGGGCGGTATCGCATCCTCACCGCCCAGGCCTGAAGCTTGGCGCTCCGCCGCAGACCCCAACCTTCAGCTTCCAGCGCGCGCTGTCTCTCCGATCAGCCTCGCCACGACGGACGCAGCCTCCACGTGCGGCTCGTGCCCGGCGTCCGTGAGGTGCACCGCGATCTGACCGGGCACGCCATGGCAATGACTCGAAGGAATGATGCGATCGTGACGGCCCCAGATCAGCTTGGCCGGTATTTGCAGGCGGTCCAGCACGTCGCGCATCCAGATCGCCTGAGTGCCGTCGACGAACAGGGCGTCCGCAAGCGCCTGCTGGAACAACCGTGACTGGTCCGTGCGCCCGCGCAGGACCGAGGCGACAAGCGAGGCGGTGACGTGGGCAGGGTCGGCGAACAGGCGCCGTAGCCACGCGGACATGCTCGCCTCGTGCCTGGCATTCAAAAACCCGCGGACGAACGTGATGTCGATCTCGGGGCCCAAGCCAGCCGGCGCGAGGAGGACGACCGAGCGGGCCTCGATCTCGCGCCGCTCAGTCAGCGCCAGTGCCAAGGCTCCGCCGAGCGAATGGCCGACCAGATGAGCAGACGACACGCCCTCCTCGACGAGCACGCCGATCACTTGTTCGACGAGTGACGCGAAGCCGGGCTGGCAAGGTGCGGATTTGCCGTGGCCGGGCAGGTCGAGGCTGAGAAGCCTGTGCCCACGCTCGAGCGTCGTGCGCACGGCGCGCCAGCTCGCGATCTCGGCGCCGAAACCATGCAGGAGCACGATGGGCGTGCCCGCTTTCAACCCCGCCCATTCACGGTGCAACCCTCCCGTCACCGGTGACGCGTTCAGGGAGGCGCGGACGTCGCAGCCGCGGATACGGCCCTGCGGCCCGGACCCCGTGACCGTGAGCAGGTCGACCCCATGCAGCCGTGCTTCCCGGCGCGCGAGCGGTGTGGCGCGCAGGCCCTCCTTTGACTGCGCGGCCACCACCGGTTCAGGCGCTGGCGCAGGCGGCGCAGGCGGCTCGGGCAGCGATCGAGGCGTCGGCTCGGAGGCAGATCCGGAACGAGGCGGGTCGGCCGAGGCAGCGCGCGCCGCCTGCTCCCAGGTTTCGCCGTCGGCCACGATCCAGCCGAGCGTGCGCCCGACTTCGACGTCCTCTCCCTCCTGTGCCGCGACACCGCGCAACGTGCCGGAGGCAGGCGCCTCGATTTCCATGGCCGCCTTGTCGGTCTCGATCTCGAACAAGGGCTCGCCCTGGCGCACCCGTTCCCCGTCCGTGACCAGCCAACGGCCGACGCGGCCCGCCCTCATGTCCATATCGACGCGCGGAAAGATGATCTCCGTCGCCATGTCAGACCTGGCCGCGAACCAAGCGGCCGCCCGCCTCCACAATATCGGGCACTTGCGGTGTCGCGGCCTGCTCGAGAGCTGGATTGTAGGGGATCGGGCACTCGGCGCCGCCGAGACGCAGGATCGGCGCGTCCAGCCGATCGAACGCCTCGCTCTCCGCGATCAGCGCGCTGACTTCCGCACCGATGCCGAGCGTCTTGACGCCCTCGTAGACACAGAGGAGGCGACCCGTCCGGGTCACACTCGCCACCAGCGTCTCGCGGTCCAGCGGACGCAGCGAGCGCAGGTCGATAACCTCGGCGTCGATGCCGTCGTCGGCCAGCGTCTCGGCCGCTTGCAGTGCCCGCGAGACGGTAATGCCCGACGCGACGATCGTCAGGTCGCCGCCGCTGCGTCGGACCGCGGCCTTGCCGATCGGCACCCGATACGGCTCGGCGGGAACCAACCCCTTCGTCTTGTAGAGCAGTTTGTGCTCGAAGATCATCACCGGATCGGGATCGTCGACCGCCGCGAGCAGCAAGCCCTTCGCATCGTAGGGCGTCGTCGGCTGCACCACCTTCAGACCGGGTACGTGGGCGAACCAGGCCTCCATGCTCTGGCTGTGCTGGGCCGCGGCTCCGGTGCCGGAGCCGGACGGAAACCGCATGACGAGCGGCACCGACGCGGCGCCCCCGAGCATGAACCGGATCTTGGCCGCCTGATTGACGATCTGCTCCATTGCCAAGGTGGCGAAATCCGAGAACTGAAACTCGAAGATCGGCCGCTGACCGGCCATCGCCGCGCCCACCGCGACCCCCGCCGCGCCGAGCTCGGCAATGGGCGTGTCCATCACCCGGTGCTCGCCGAAGCGGTGCACGAGATCGCCCGTGACCTGGAAGGCGCCGCCGTACACGCCGATATCCTCGCCCATGAGGAAGACGCGCTCATCCTCCTCCATCGCCTGAGCCATCGCTTCCTGCAGCGCCTGGGCATAGGTCAGTTCGCGTTCGGTGGTGCCGCCTTGCACATCCATCTCAGGCCGCCAGCACGTCGCGCAGGAGGTCCGCGGGATCGGGATCGGGCTGGGCGTGCGCCCACTCGATCGCTTTGTCGATCTCGGCCCGCGCATCGCTGGCGATCCGCTCGATGGCGCCGCGTTCCATGATGTCGAGCGACACAAGCTCGTCCTCGAACATCACGATCGGGTCGCGTCGCGACCACTCCTCGATTTCGTCCCTGGTCCTGTACCGATTTCGATCGCTGCGGGAGTGACCACGGATCCGATAGGTCTTGCTCTCGATGAGGCTCGGGCCGCCGCCCGCCCGCGCCCGGTCGACCGCCTCCAACGCGGCTTCGGCGACGTCGGCGAACCGGTTGCCGTCCACGATCCGGGCCGGAATCCCGTAGGCGGGAGCGCGATCGGCAACGTTGGGAACCGACATCGAACGCTCCGTCGAGGTCGACATGCCATATCGGTTGTTCTCGCAAACGAAGATGACCGGCAGGCGCCACAGCGCCGCCATGTTCATGGACTCGTGAAAGGCCCCCTGATTCGAGGCGCCGTCGCCGAAGAAGCACATCGCAACGTCGGCCCGCTTCTGCTGCCTGATCGCGAGCGCCGCGCCCACCGCGATCGGCAGTCCGCCGCCGACGATGCCGTTGGCGCCGAGATTGCCTTGGGCCACGTCGGCGATATGCATCGAACCGCCGCGGCCGCGGCAATATCCCTCTTCGCGTCCGAAGAACTCGGCGAACATGCGTGCCGGGTCGGCGCCTTTGGCGATGCAGTGGCCATGGCCGCGATGGGTCGAGGTGATCTGGTCGGTGCGCGTCAGGCCGACGCACGCGCCGACGGCGCTCGCCTCCTGTCCGATCGACAGATGCATCGTGCCGTGGATCAGGCCGCGCATGTAGGCCTGTTCCGCGCCTTCCTCGAACAGGCGGATCAGGCGCATGCGTCGGAGCGCCTCGCCGATCTGCGACGGGGACAGCCGGGCGTAGACGGAGGGCCGGTTCCGCGGCATCGCCTCGTCGAGCATCATGCGACCCGCCGCAGATCGGCGAGAAACGCGTCCTGCTCGCGCCGTAGCCGGACGATCTGCAGGGTCTCGTCGGGTCGGCAGTTCTCGTAGGTGAGATCCTCGCCCGGCGCGATCTGCTGGGTGACGACCGCGCGTTCGGCCAATCCCATCGGCAGCAGCTGGCGGCGTCTGGCATCCTCGGCGGTGGTGATCCAGCCGCGGTAATGGTCCTCCCCGATCTTGCCGAGGCGCAGGCCGGGCGCGAGTGCCTCCTTGGCGACACATCCGCATTCGGCCACCGGCTCCGGCAACGGACGCATGTGCGGACGCCGGTCCAAAACCAGCGAGGCCGCGGTCAGCGGCACTTCCAGGCTCGTCAGATGGTAGGGCCGCACGAAAGTGAAGTATGGGCCTTCGCCCATCTTGAGGTCGCGCAGACGCTCATGCACGCGCGGGTGCGGGGCGCGGATGACCACGAACACGCCTGGCGCCACGCCCGGACCGACACTGTAATCGACCACGCCCACCGAGCTGAGCACGCCGCCGTCCGCGGCAGGGATCAGGGTGCGGGCCAGCTCCGGAATCGACGCGGACGGCCCATGCATGCCGGGGCAGTCCGGCACCAAGCCGGTCGCGTTGGCGACTGCGCACATTTCGATCATCGTCTTCGAGCCGTCGACGAATTCGACCAGCATGCGCGGGTTCATATGGCGACGCCGCGCTTCCTCCTCGTACTCGGCCGGTTTGGCGTCGAACTTCAACGGGTTGTTCTTACCCTTGCCGGCAGCCACGATCGGGTAGCCCAGGCTGCGGACGAACTCGATCAGCTCCATCGTCGCGGTAGGCTCGTCGCCCGCGCCGAGCGAGTAGAGGACGCCGGCCGCTTCGGCCTCGCGGGCGAGCATCGGACCTACGGTCACGTCCGCTTCGACGTTCATCATCACGACGTGCTTGCCATGCCGAATGGCGAGCAGGGACAGCTCGGCGCCCACGCCCGGATTGCCGGTCGCATCGATAATCACGTCGACGAGGCCGGCCGTGCAGGCGATCGTGGCGTCTTCGACGATGGCGATGCGGCCGGCTTCGATCGCGTCGTCGGCGCCACCCGCATCGCGGCAGGCGAGGGCGCGCCCGCGGCTGGTTCCGGCAACGTCGAGCGCCGCCCAAGCCTGATCGACCCGCATCTCGGCCAGGACGGCCAGGGTGAGGCCCGGCATCAAGCCGAGTTGGGTGACGATGTCGGTCCCCATCTCGCCGGCTCCGATCAGTCCGACCCGCACCGGTCTGCCCTGCGCGGCACGCTGGGCAAGAGCGGCGGTGAGACTCATGGCGTTCTCCTCGAGAAGATCGTCTGCCGGGTTCTAGCCAAACATTTGTAATATGGTCAACATCAATGTCACGGCGGCGAGCCGAAGGAATGAGGGGTGCCCCATGCCGCAACGCGGCATTTTCAGGCTCGTTCGATATTCAGCCATCCACCGCCTCATCTCCTCCTCGGACATATTGACGTTCTCGTGAATAAATGTTGTTACTTTCGAACGTCCCACGAGACGGTGAGGAAACGTTCAAGAGGTGCAGCATGGATTGGCGGTGGCTGTTACTCGCCTTCGGCATTCTCTGGGCGGTGCAGGTGGCTGGTACGGCCTTGCAGATGCGCCACTACCGCCGCTTCCTATCGGAAACGGTCGAACGCTGGTCCGACGGTGCCATCGGCTCCGGTAATGCGAGAGCAAGGTTCGGCAGGGGTGTAATCGCAGTTCTGGTCGTGGCTCCAAATGGGACCGTGCGACAGGCATTCGCGATGCAGGGACGAACGGTATGGGCCAAGTTTCGGCCTTTGGCCGGCCTGGACGGACGCTCGATCGGCGAGATTCGAAATGGTGCCGCGTTCGGCCGCGACGAACGCAAGTTGGCGCAGGCGTTCAGCCGCGCTGCCGATCAGATCGATGCAAGTCTCGCGCGCGCCGGCCGCGCGCCTCTGGCTGCCTGAGAGGAAGGACCATGCTCGCGCTATCGCATCTGGCCCAGGATTTCATCGGCATCTTTAACGAAGGCGGCAAAGTCTTCGTCGCGTTCGTCACCGGCATCCTGCCGACGTTGATCGTCCTGCTGACCGCCGTCTATGCCTTGATCGAGATCATCGGTGAGCACCGCGTACACAGGGTCGCCAGCGTCGCCGGCCGCTATGCGCTGACGCGCTACACGGTGCTGCCGGTGCTGGCGATGTTCTTCCTGACCAATCCGATGGCCTACACCTTCGGCGTCTTCATCGAAGAAAAGCAAAAGCCGGCCTTCTACGACTCGGCAGTGTCCTTCTGCCACCCGATCACCGGGCTGTTTCCGCACGCCAATTCGGCCGAGTTGTTTGTCTGGCTCGGCGTCGCCAATGGGCTGCTCAGGCTGCACCTGCCGCTCGGGCCACTTGCGGTGCGCTACTTTATCGCCGGCCTCGTCGTGATCCTGTTGCGCGGCATTGTCACAGAACGGATCACCGCTTTCCTGGCCGCGCGCCAGAATGTCGTTCTCTAGCCGAAGGAACGGTGCGATGGACCAGCTCACGCCGCCGGGGGCGGCACAGTTCAGAGCGGTGCGGGTGGTGGCCGGTCAGCGCGGTTGGGGCGGTCCGCTCGTCATCACGCCCACCCCGCAACGCGATAAGATCGCTTCCGTCACCGGCGGCGGCATCCACCCGGTCGCGGCACGGCTCGCCGAACTGACCGGCGCCATCGCGGTCGACGGTTTCCGCTCGCCGCCGCTCGAAAGCGAACTCGCGGCGGTGGTCGTCGATTGCGGCGGCACGGCACGTTGCGGCGTCTATCCCCGCAAGCGCGTGCCGACCATCAATCTCAATTCGGTCGGGCAGGCGGGCCCGCTCGCCCAATTCATCACCGAGGACATCTATGTCTCCGGGGTGAAGATCGACAACCTCGTGCTGCTCGATGGCGACGCACCGGCCACCACCGCGCCCGCCGCCGCACCGGCCACCCCTATACATCCCTTTCAACGCAAGCCGGAGATGGCGCCGAGTAGCGGCGGCGGATTTACCGGGCTGATCGCCAATATCGGCCGCGTCATGGGTGGCGTGATCGGTGTGCTCTACCAGAGCGGCCGTCGCTCGATCGACATGGTCATTCGCAACATCCTGCCCTTCATGGCCTTCGTGACCATGCTGATCGGCGTGATTAACGCGACCGGCCTCGGCGGGCTCATCGCGAGCGTGCTGACGCCCCTCGGCGGCAGCCTGATCGGGCTTCTCGTGCTCTCGGCGATCTGCGGCTTGCCGTTCCTGTCGCCCGTCCTCGGCCCCGGTGCGGTGATCGCGCAGGTCATCGGCGTGCTGATTGGCCAGCAGATCGGCGCCGGCACCATCGCGCCGCAGTTCGCACTTCCCGCCCTGTTCGCCTTCGACACGCAGGTCGGTTGCGACTTCGTGCCCGTGGGACTGGCGCTCGGTGAAGCCAAGCCGGCGACGATTCAGATCGGCGTGCCCGCGGTCCTGATCAGCCGGCAGATCACCGGGCCGATCGCCGTGCTGATCGGCTGGCTGTTCAGCTTCGGGCTCTACTGATGGTCGTTCTCTACAGAACCGAAATCGAGGCGATCGGCCCGGATGTGGACGATATGCTCGACGGCGGCGTTCTGATCTTGTTCGCGTCCGGCTCCCCGCCAGAACTCGCAGAGGTGTCCGTCACTCACGACGTGATCGAATCGAGCGACACGCCACCCTCGCCCGGCGGCGAGCTCCACATCGGCGACGAGCATTTCCTGATCACCGCCGTCGGCGAGACGGCATGGGAGAAGGTGCGCTCGATGGGCCACGTGGTGTTTTCGTTCAACGGCGCCGAGTCCGCGGAGCGCCCCGGCGAGATCTGCGTCGAGCACTCCGACGCCGCGCGTGTCCGCGCGCTGCTCCAACCAGGGGCGACGATCGAGGTCCGGGCTCCGTGACGTCGGCCGTGTGCGAGGTGGTGGTGAGGCAGCCGGAAGGGTTGCATGCGCGTCCGGCGGCGCGGCTGGCCAAGCTCGCCAAGAGTTTCCGCGCCGATGTCGAGATCCGAAAGGGTGACGTAGCAGCGAACGGCAAGAGCGCCGTCAAGCTGATGCTGCTCGCCGTCAAGGAAGGCGCGCGGATCCGGATCAGCGCCGACGGCGAGGACGCGGACACAGCGGTGATGGAACTCTCGGCCTTCGTCTCGGGCGCTTCGGGCGAGCAGGAAGAGGCGCCCACGCCCGTGCCGGCGCCTCCGATCGCGCCCCGGATGGCGCGTGATATGACGATCGGCGGCCAACTCTACGGAACTCCGGCCAGCGAGGGCGCGGTCGTCGCGCCGGCCTTCATCTACTTGCCCCGTTCGATCGACGAAACGCCCCGCCTGATCGCGCCCGAGGCCATTCCGGCCGAGATCGCACGCTTCCGGGCGGCCCTCGCTGCGGTCGCCCTCATGCTCGACCGCGCCTCGGAGGAGGCGGCGGGCAGCACGCAGGCGCAGGTGTTCGCGACCTTGCGCGAGCTGGCCTTCGACGGCGAAGTGATCGAACCCATCGAACGCCTGATCTCCGACGGCCACGACGCGGCCAGTGCCACGCTGACCGCCGGGCGAGCTCTCGCCGACCGTTTCGCCCGCGTCGACGATGCCTACTTCCAACTGCGCGCGGAGGACGTGCGCGGGATCGCCCGCCGGATCGCCGACATCCTGCTCGGCGCCGACGGCGACGGCCTCGCCCGCCTCGATTGCCCTTCGGTGGTGATTGCGGCCGATCTATCGGCGGTCGACCTCGCCCGCTTGCGGCCCGGCGTTCTGGTGGGGCTGCTGACCACGCAAGGCGGCCCGACTTCGCATCTGGCCATCGTCGCTCGATCGCTCGGCATCCCGGCGGTCAGTGGTGTGCAGGTCCGGGAGGAGGTGCTGCGGAGCGCGCGGACGGTCGCCCTCGACGGTTCGGCGGGACTGGCGATCCTCGATCCTCCGCCTGCCGTCATTGCCGAGTTCGAGGCGCGTGCGCGCGAGGCGCATCGCCGCCGCCTTGAGACAGAGCGTTTCGTCCATGCCGAGCCTCGCCTGGCCGACGGGACCGACATCGAGGTCGCGGCCAATGTCGGCTCGCTCGCTGAAGTCGATGCCGCTCTCGCCGGCGGTGCGATGGGCATCGGTCTGTTCCGGACCGAGTTTCTGTTCATGGAAGGAACCGCGCCGCCAACCGAGGAGGAACAATATCGAACCTATGTGCGTGCGCTGGAAGCCTTCGCTCCGCGGCCGGTGATCGTCCGCACGCTCGACATCGGCGGCGACAAGCAGGTTCCCGGCTTGCCGCTCGAGCCGGAAGCAAACCCGTTTCTCGGCTGGCGCGGAATTCGGATGTGCCTCGACAGCCCCGCCTTGTTCGAGCCGCAACTGCGGGCGCTGTTGCGTGCCGCTTCGCATGGTCGCCTGCGCGTGATGTTTCCGATGATCAGCGACGTGTCGGAGGTGCTGGCCGCCCGCGAATGCCTGGAGCGCTGCCGGGCGGCGCTCGAGGCGGAGGGGCAGCGGACCGGACCGATCGAAGTCGGCATCATGATTGAAACACCGGCCGCAGCGCTCTGCGCGCCCGAACTGGCGCGCCACGTCGAGTTTTTCTCGATCGGCACCAACGACCTCACGCAATACACGATGGCCGCCGATCGGACGAACGCCCGGCTCGCCCGATTGCATCGGGCGGATCACCCGGCCGTGATGCGAATGGTCGAGCTTGCCTGCCGCGGCGCCCGCGAAGCCGGCATCTGGGTCGGGGTCTGCGGCGAGGCGGCGGGTGACCCGGCGCTGATACCCCGCCTGCTGTCCTGGGGCGTGACCGAACTCAGCATGAGTGCCCCGCTCATCGCGCGCGCCAAGCGGGCCATCATCGAGAGTTGATCGATGTCCTGGCGGCAATCGATGCCTGCAAGGACACTTCGCCGAACGTTCTCGGAGCCGCGGCTCGAGCCGTCTTCAGGACTCCCGGTTGAGCGGCCGGATGCCGGCAAGCACGGCCGCGGCTTCGGTCCAGCCGCCGGCTACC
>CAXUBM010000007.1:13500-30105 GCA_964249235.1 uncultured Acetobacteraceae bacterium
GAGCGTCCGCGGACGACCCGTCTCCCAGCCTTTGGCGGCCGCATCCCGGGTCAAGTGTTCGTGTCGGAGAGCCAAGGCTAGCTCTTGTTCGAGTGCTTCCGGGGCTGGGCAGGTGCAACATTGACGCCACGCGAGGCTTGCTCCTACCAAGTCCGCCGCCGTCTGCAATGGTTTGGGAGTGTTGCCCTACATGACTGCCGCCATCGTGGTCGGCGCCGGCCGCGGTCAGCGGATGGGAGGACCGATCCCCAAGCAGTATCGCCATCTCGACGGCATCCCGGTGATCCGCCACACGCTCCTGGCCTTTCTCCGCCACCCAAGGATCGACCATGTCCAATCGGTCATCCACCCCGCCGATCTCGCGCTCTACCGGGAGGCCGCATCGGGCCTCGACCTGCCCGATCCGGTGATCGGTGGCAGCACGCGACAGGAGTCCGTCCGGTTCGGGCTGGAAAGTCTGGCTGATCATCGTCCCGAGAAGGTGATCATCCACGACGCCGTGCGGCCGTTCGTCGAGCAGGAGACGATCAGCAGCGTGATCGCCGCTCTCGACGCGGCCCCAGCCGTGATCACCGGCCTGCCTGTGCCCGACACGCTCAAACGCTGCCGCGAGGGATTGATCGACGCCACCGTCGACCGGACGAACGTTTGGCGCGCGCAGACGCCGCAGGGTTTCCACTATGAAAAGATCCTGCGGGCCCACGAAGAGGTGCATTACCGCGACCCGACACGCGCCGACCTGACCGACGACAGTCTGGTCATCGAGGCGTTCGGTCTGCAGGTCTCGCTGATCGAGGGAACCGACGATAACTTCAAGATCACCACCGAGCGCGACTTGGTCAGGGCAGAGCTGATCATTGGTCGCGGCCGGCTGCAGAACCATGTCGGCTGGGGCTTCGATTTCGAGGCCTACGCACCCGGCGATCACTTGGTCATCTGCGGCATACCGGTGCCGCATCAGTGCGGCGTCGCGCGACCCTACAACGGCGATGTGCCGCTCAACGCGGTCACCGACGCGTTGCTCGGCACCGTTGGTCGGGCGCCCGACAACACGCATTTCCAGCCGACGCGTCCCGGATTGCGAGGGGCGACGTCGGACTTCTTCCTACGCCAGACCGTCTCGCTGGTCGCAATGCGGGGGGGCCGTATCATCCATGTCGACCTCACGGTCCTGGCTCCAGCTCCCGATATCGCCCCATACGCCGACAGCATGGCGCAGCGGCTGGCATCCCTGCTCGGCGTCGATGTCGGGCGGATCAGCGTCAAGCAGGCGACGTCATTCCAGAACGGCCTCTATGGCCGTGGCGACGGCATTGGCGCCCAGTGTCTGGTGACGACGCAGTATCCGGACTTGTGAGGCGAGAGCGGCGCCCGATCGATGGCTGGCTCGCTATCGACAAGCCGGCCGGCATCACCAGCGCCGGCGTAGTTGCGCGTCTCAAGCGCGTCTTCGACGCGCTCCGCGTCGGCCACGGCGGCACGCTCGACCCCATCGCCACCGGCGTTCTGCCGATCGCCTTCGGTGCCGCCACGAAGACGGTCCGATACGTGATGGACGGCACCAAGACGTACCGGTTCACGCTGTGCCTGGGCGAGAGCCGCACCACCGACGATATCGAGGGCCAAGTGCTCGAGCGGAGCGACGCTCGCCCGACCGACGACGCCCTGTGCATCGCCGCAGCAACCCTGACCGGCCAAATCATGCAGGTGCCGCCGATCTTCTCCGCGCTCAAGGTAGCGGGCGAGCGCGCCTATGACCTCGCCCGCGCGGGCCTCGTGCCCGAGCTGCCGCCTCGTCCCGCCCGCGTCGACCGCTTCGTCCTTCTCGACCGGCCCGACGCCGATCACGCCGTCTTCGAAGTGCAATCGGGCAAGGGCGTCTACATGCGCAGTCTCGCCCGCGACGTCGCTCGCACGGCCGGCAGCGTCGGCCACATCGCAGCATTGCGCCGCCTGCGGGTCGGCCCTTTCCGGGAGGCGGGCACGATTTGTCTGGACTTTCCCGGCCTGAACCCCGACAACGCCCCCGCTTCTCCGGACCTGCTCCTCCCGATCGCGACCGCGCTGGCCGACATCCCGGCACTGGCCGTCGACCGAGAGGAGGCAGAATCTCTCTCCCACGGCCGGCCCATACCGCTGGCGCCTAAAGGGGGGATTGCTCCTGGATCGCCCGACGACCAACCGGTTCTCGTGCGCGCCATGGCGGGAGAGCGCGTTCTGGGTCTTTGCCGCTTGATCGATGGCTGGCTGGTCCCTGAACGTATCCTGCAACCCACCGCGCAAGGAGATCGGTGATGTCGATCACAGGGGAGCGCCGCTCGGCGCTCATCAAGGACTATGCACAAGGCGCCGAGGACACCGGCAGCCCTGAGGTTCAGGTTGCCCTGCTCAGCGAGCGAATCGGCAACCTGACCGAGCATCTCAAGACGCACGCTAAGGACTTTCACTCCCGCCGCGGCCTCCTGATGCTGGTGGGTCGCAGGCGTTCTCTGCTCGACTATCTCAAGCGTAAGGACCAGGCCCGCTACGAGGGTCTGATCTCCCGTCTGGGTCTCCGCCGCTAGGCGGAGCACCCACCCCGGGGGCGGGACGCGATGCCGGCTTCGGCGTTTCAGGTGACAGGGACCGACGTTCCTGCCGTCCGAGACGCCGCCCCCCGCCGGAAACTCGTCCGCCCGCGGCCCAACAGCCAAGGAAAGACGCATGTTCGATTATTACCGCAAGGAGCTGGAGTGGGGCGGACGCAAGCTCCTCCTCGAGACCGGCAAAATGGCGCGCCAAGCTAACGGCGCCGTTCTCGCCCGTTACGGCGACACCATCGTGCTCTGCACGGCGGTCGGTAACCGCTCGATCAAGCCGGGACAGGATTTCTTCCCGCTCACCGTCAATTACCAGGAGAAGGCGTTCGCCGCCGGCAAGATTCCCGGCGGCTTCTTCAAGCGCGAGGGACGGCCGAGCGAGGTCGAGATCCTGAACTCGCGCCTGATCGACCGTCCGATTCGCCCGCTCTTCCCAGACGGCTTTCGCAACGAGGTTCAACTCGTGGCAACCGTGCTCAGCCACGACCTGGAGAACGATCCCGGCATCGTTGCCATGATCGGCTGCTCGGCGGCCCTCACCTTGTCGGGCATACCCTTTTTCGGCCCGATTGCCGGCTGCCGTGTCGGCCGCGTCGGTGAGCAGTTCGTGCTCAATCCGACGGCCAGTGCCACGAAGGACAGCGCGCTCGACCTGGTCGTCGCCGGCACTGCCGAGGGCGTGCTGATGGTCGAGAGCGAAGCGCGCGAGCTCCCAGAGGACGTCATGCTCGGCGCCGTGACCTTCGGCCACCAGGCCTTCCAGCCGGTGATCCGAGCGATCATCGAGCTTGCCGAGCACGCCGCCCGCGAGCCTTGGCCGCTCGCCGAGGAGTCGGACGCCGCCCGCTTACTCAAGGGGCGCATCGATGCGCTGGCACGCGGTCCGATCGCGGAGGCCTACGGGGAGCGCGTGAAGCAGGCTCGCGTCGAAAAGGTGTCGGCGGCCAAGAAAATGGCCGCAGAACAGCTCGCCGCCGAGGGCCTCGACGCCGACGCCGCCAAGCCCCTGATGAAGGAGCTGGAAGCCGACATCGTCCGCAACGCCATCCTCGACAACGGCATCCGCATCGACGGTCGCGATACGAGCACCGTCCGTCCGATCGTGGCCGAGGTGGGCGTGCTGCCGCTTGCCCACGGCTCGGCTTTGTTCACCCGCGGCGAGACGCAGGCGCTTTGCGTCGCGACCCTGGGCACCGGCCAGGACGAGCAGGTCATCGACGCGCTCGGGGGAGAATATCGCGAGCACTTCATGCTCCATTATAATTTCCCGCCCTATTCGGTCGGCGAGGCCGGCCGGCTCGGCTCGCCCGGCCGTCGTGAGATCGGCCACGGCAAGCTCGCCTGGCGCGCGATGCATCCGCTGCTGCCGACCAAGGACGCTTTCCCCTACACGCTGCGCGTCGTGTCCGAGATTTTGGAGAGCAACGGCTCGTCCTCGATGGCGACCGTCTGCGGCACGTCGCTCGCCTTGATGGATGCCGGCGTCCCGCTGACCCGCCCCGTTGCCGGGATCGCCATGGGTCTGATCAAGGAAGACCGCGGTTATGCGGTGCTGTCCGACATCCTGGGCGACGAGGACCATCTCGGCGACATGGACTTCAAGGTCGCCGGCACCGATATCGGCATCACCTCACTCCAGATGGACATCAAAATCACATCCATCACGCCCGAGATCATGAAGGTGGCGCTCGACCAGGCGCGCGACGGCCGCCTGCACATTCTGGGCGAGATGGCCAAGGCTCTGACGGGTGCCCGTACGGGTGTATCCGCCAAGGCGCCGAAAATTATCACCATTTCCGTGCCCAAGGAGAAGATCCGAGAGATCATTGGCACCGGCGGCAAGGTGATCCGCGAGATCGTCGAGACCACCGGCTGCAAGATCGACATCGAGGATGATGGCACAATCAAGATCGCGGCCAGCTCCGACGAGCAGGCGAAGGGGGCCATCGACCGCATCCGCGGCATCGTCGCCGAACCCGAAGTCGGCGTCATCTACACCGGAAAGGTGGTCAAGACCGCCGACTTCGGCGCCTTCGTCAATTTCCTGGGCTCCCGCGACGGTCTCGTCCACATCAGCGAGCTCGCCCAGGGCCGCGTCAACAAGACCACCGACATCGTCAACAACGGCGACAGCGTCCGGGTGAAGGTCCTCGGCTTCGACGATCGCGGCAAGGTGAAACTCTCGATGCGCGTCGTCGACCAGACCACCGGCGCCGACATCAGCGACCAGGTCGGACCGAAGGGCGGCCGCGCCCGCATTGACGAGACCATCGACTAACGATTGAGACGGCCTCAGACGGGTCGCCGCCCTTCCTTGGGAAGCAACACGACCCATCTGAGCAACCCGGAAAAAGGGCGGAAACGGCTCCGATGAGGGCGATCAAGACGGTTCGGATGGGCGGCGCGGATGTGCTCCCCATCATCGAGGGCGGCAAGGGTGTGTCGGTTTCCGATGGGGTGTCCTCCGGCCATTGGGCGGCGGCCGGCGGCGTCGGCACTTTCAGCGCGGTGAACGCCGACAGCTACGACGGCGATGGGCGCATCATCCCGCAGATCTATCGGGGCCGGACTCGCTCCGATCGCCACGAGGAGATGGTCAACTTTGCCATCGCCGGCGGGATCGCACAGGCGCGTCGGGCACACGATGTAAATGGTGGTCGTGGCCGCATTCACGCGAATATTCTGTGGGAGATGGGAGCGGCGGAGCGCGTCATCATCGGCGTGCTCGAAGGTGCCAGGGACCTCGTGCACGGCTTGACCTGCGGCGCCGGCATGCCTTACCGACTGTCCGACATTGCCTCGCGTTTCGGTATTCACTACTACCCGATCATATCTTCGGCGCGTGCTTTCAACGC
Organism: uncultured Acetobacteraceae bacterium; assembly: GCA_964249235.1. Classification (GTDB taxonomy): domain Bacteria; phylum Pseudomonadota; class Alphaproteobacteria; order Acetobacterales; family Acetobacteraceae; genus CAXTPV01. The sequence goes on from CAXUBM010000007.1 coordinate 18,935, forward strand.
GCTGTGGCGTCGCGCGTACCACAAGGCGGCTGGCCTGCTCGGTGGAGTCGTCTACGAAGATCCGTGGCTCGCGGGCGGCCACAATGGCATCTCCAATAGCGACGATCCGCGCCGGCCCGAGGCACCCTTCCCTCGTGTGCTCGAGTTGCGGCGCCTGATGCGCAGCTTCGGTCTTGGCGAGACGCCGATTATCATGGCGGGTGGCGTATGGTGGCTCGAAGAGTGGGAGGATTGGATCGACAACTCAGACCTCGGTCCCATCGCTTTTCAGTTCGGCACCCGGCCGCTGCTGACTCAGGAAAGCCCGATTTCAACGGCGTGGAAGCAACGCCTGATGACCCTCGGCCTCGACGACGTCCTGCTCCAGCGCTTCAGCCCAACCGGCTTCTACTCGAGTGCTGTCCGCAATGAATTCCTTTCCGACCTGGTCGAGCGTTCCGAGCGGCAAGTCGCCTATGCGGCCGAACCGATCGGCGAACACGCCGCCCGATACGGGATCGGGCCCAGAGGCCGCCAGGTCTTCCTCGCACCCGCCGATCTGGAGCGTGCGCGAACGTGGGAGGCCAAAGGCTTCACCGAAGCACTGCGCACGCCCGACACGACGCTGGTGTTCGTGACACCCGAGAAGGCGACCGAGATAAGGGCGGACCAGACCGCCTGCATGGGCTGCTTGTCCGAGTGCCGATTTTCGAACTGGAGCGAGCGCAGCGAGAACAACAGCAACGGTCGCAAAGCTGACCCGCGCAGCTTCTGCATCCAAAAGACGCTGCAGGACGTCGCGCACGACATGAACGACCCCACCGCCCCCGAGCGCAACCTCATGTTCGCCGGCCGCATCGCCCGTCGCTTCGCGACCGACCCCTTCTACTCCAACAACTTCGTTCCAACCGTGCGTCAGCTCGTCGAGCGGATCGTCTCGGGCCGCTGAGCGGACGTATCGGCTTTGCCGAGACGGAACGAGCCCATCCCGGGCTGCGAGACGAATTGGGTCTGCAACCCGACGATTGTTTCCGCGCCGCCCAGATAAAGGAACCCGTCCGGGGCCATCTGCTCGGCGAGTTGGCGCAGCACATGAAGTTTCGTCGGCTGGTCGAAGTAGATCAGTACATTGCGGCAGAATACGACGTCGAACCTCCCAAGTGGCCGTGGACTGTCGAGGAGGTTCCATTCCCGGAAGGTCACTCTGGCGCGCAGTTCCGGCTTGATACGCCACGACTTTCCGTCGCGGTCGAAATGCCTCACGAGAAGCTGTATGGGCAGGCCGCGCTGCACCTCGAAGTGCGAATAAACGCCTTGCCGTGCCCGTTCCACCTGCTCACGTGACAGGTCGGTCCCGATCACCTCGACGGCACGCCCCGCAAACGCCGCTATATCGGCGACGACCATCGCGATCGAATATGCCTCCTGCCCGCTCGAACTCGCCGCTGACCAAATACGCAGGCTCTGACCAGGGCCTCTGGCCTTAAGCAGTGCCGGCAATGCGACGTCGCGCAAATGGGTGAACGGCTTTTCGTCTCGGAAAAAGAACGTTTCGTTGGTCGTCATCGCCTCGACGACGTCGGCTGCGATCGCCTCCGCTCTTGTGCCTCGTCCGATCATCTGAGCCGCGAGTTCGGCGAGTGAGTCGATGCCGTGCTTCGTCCCGACCGGCCGCAGACGGCTCTCGATCAGGTAGAGTTTGCCCTCGGTCAGGACGATCCCAGCTCTCTTATGCAGGAAACCGGCAATCAGCTCGAACGTCCCGCGAGACACCTCTGCCGTCGACATCATCGCCATCAGGCGCAAACCAGGTCGCGCACCGCACCGGCGAGCGACGCGAGCGGCAGGACGTTTCGGCAGAGCCCGGCCGTAGCGATCGCGCCCGGCATACCCCACACCACGCTGCTGTCCTCGTCCTGCGCCAGGGCCAAGCCGCCCGCCTCGACGACCGTCCTGGTGCCGGCCAGCCCGTCGCGGCCCATACCGGTCAGCATGACGATCAGGACCTTACCGTGTGCGGCGACGGCCGCGCTGCGCAGCATGACGTCGACGGCCGGCTTGCAGAAATTCTCGGCCGGACCGTCCGACAACGACGCGGTCAGTCCCTTCGGTCCGGCATTGACGGCAAGGTGACGCCCGCCCGGCGCGATGGCGATCTGGTCCGACTGCAGAACCTGGCCGTCGACCGCCTCTCGGCAAGGCATACCGCCCAGCCGGGTGATCTGATCCGCCAGCAGCGGCACGAAGCTCGCCGGCATGTGCTGCGTCAGCACCACCGGCAACCGCAGGGAAGGCCCGAGCGCCTTGAAGAACGTGAACAGTGCCTGTGGACCGCCCGTCGAGCTGCCGATCGCGAGAAGCATCGGCCGGAAAGGTAATTTTTGCCCCGCAACGACAACCGGGCCGGTGTCCTTGCGCGCGATCTGCTGCACCGGCGGGCGAACCCGCTCCCGCTGGCGAAGCCGCCCGAGCCCGCGCACCTTGGCGACGAGCTCAGCCCGGAACTCATCGTCTCCGAACTGCCCGGTCGTGCTCGGTTTCGGCACGTAATCGGCGGCGCCCAAGGCGAGCGACTCGAGCGTGATGCTGGCGCCCCGCAAGGTCAGTGTTGACGCCATGATGACGCGGATCGTCGGGTCGATTTTCAAGATCAACGGCAGTGCCGTCAAACCGTCCATCACCGGCATTTCGATGTCGAGAACAACGACGTCGATGGGCGCTGACGCGGGTCGCGTCTGAACGGCAGCGATGGCGGCTTTTCCGTCGCGCACGCTCCCGACGACCTCCAGGTCGGACTCGGCGCGAAGCATGCGCGTGATCGCGCCGCGGATGGTCAGCGAATCGTCGCAGATCAGGACTCGCACGGGACCCCCGCTGTTGCCAATTCTGCTGCTGGTCACAGCGCTTGGGTCCGCGCCAACCCGCCCGTGCGTGCCCTGTGCCAGCACCGTCATGCCAAGCCCAGCTGCGACAGCTTTCCGATCAGGATCTCATCGTCGAATGGCTTCATCACGTACTCCTGAGCGCCGGCCTCTAAGGCCTGCATGATGGAGTGCAGCTCGCCCTCCGTCGTGCAAAGGATCACGGGTGGCCGTCCCGGACCGAATTCCGACCGCAGCGCGGTCAGGAACTCGATCCCGTTCATCACCGGCATGTTCCAGTCGAGCAGCACGCAGTCGGGCATACTGGCTCGGCAGGCCGTCAGCGCCTCGAGGCCGTTCGTGGCTTCGACGACGTCGAGTCCGGCTTTTTCGAGCGCCTTGCGTGCCACCCTTCTCACCACGCGACTGTCGTCGACGACAAGGCAGCGCGTCGATGCGGTCTGGTCAGACATGGCCATTCAGTGAACGCCGTCGTCGAGCGCAAGCAGCGACGCGAGCTCCAGAACCGCCAGCAATCCATCGTCGCGCCTGAAGACGCCGTTCGTGAACTCCATCCACGCCGCCGGCAGGCCGATCGGCTTGGGACGGCGTTGCTCGGCAGGCAGCGAAACGACCTCGGTCACCTGGTCAACCAGCAGAGCGTAGAGCGTTGCTTCATGCTCGACGACGATTGCCGTTCTTCGGCCGCCCGCGCCGTTGCGCGCGCAATAAGCTCCACCCAGCCGAACGCGAAGGTCGATTGCGGTGACGATGCGGCCCCGCAGGTTGAGGTTGCCGGCCACCTCGTCCGGCGCGAGCGGCACGCGGTTCAGCTCGAAGCAATCAAGAATGTCGCGCACACTGAAGACCGGCAAACCGCAGAGTTGTCCACCGAGAGAGAACAGAACCGTTTTCTCGTCGGTGCACGCCGGGGCGGCGAGGCTGCCCTCGGCACCGTTGCCGCACCGCGCCTCGCATTGGGCTGATACGTTCATTCGTCGGACTCCACGTTGCCGGGTCGTTTATGCTGCTGCCCGACGATACGCGCGTGCGCGCGCTCGATCTCCGGGCCGTCCGGACTGGCCGTTCGGTATCGTGCAAGCCTGGGCCAACCACCAGCCGTGATCGATGACCTCGGTCGCCTTGCCGGCGATGACCGCAGTTCCGATCACGCCCTCGCGCGAGCCGCCGAGCTCGATCGCCAGCTCGCCTTCAACGATGTCGACGATGCCGCTCACCATCAACCCAACCCGCCGGTCCGCCTCTTCAAACACGAGCACCGGCTGCTCGTGTTCGCTCGACCCGTTCGCGATCGCGACCAGCGGCATCAGCTGTCCGCGATACTGGACCATGGTGATGCCGCCGGAGCGCTCGATCTTGTTGGCCGGGAAGACCTCCATGCGCGCCACCGCGTCCAGTGTAACGGCCTTCGTCTCGTCGTCGGCGAGGAAGAGCAGAACCGGGGTTCGCTCCTCGATCTGCCCCACGGCGGGGGCGTGCTCGGCGACATTGGCGTTACCGCTGAAACCGATGGCGCGCGCGATCCCACTCGGATCGAGGATCATGGTCACCGAGCCATCACCCAGGATCGTGTTGCCGCCGAAGATGGTGAGGTGGCGCAAGATCGGTGCGACCGGCTTGACCACGATCTCCTCGGTATCGAACACCTCGTCGACGATCACGCCGAACATCGCGCTGCCCGCCTTGATGACGGCCACGATCTGCTGGCGGTCGTGCTGGCGCTCGATCCGCAGGCCGAGGAGCTCCGCAAGGTCAACCAGCGGGAGCAGTCGCTCGCGTAGCCGCAGAACAGCGGCACCTCCGATCCGACCGATCTCGATGGTGTTGTCACCCTCGTGACGTGTCGTGCCGTGCTCGCGCGCGCGCACCAACTCGACCACGCCGAGCTGCGGTAACACAAACCGTTCACCGCCCGCGGCCACGATCAGGCCCGGCACGATCGCCAGCGTCAGTGGAATACGGATCGTCAGCGTCGTACCGAACCCGAACGTGCTGCGCAGCTCGACCGCACCGCTGATCCGCTCGATGTTGGTTTTGACCACGTCCATTCCCACGCCCCGTCCCGAAACGGACGTGATGGCGGCCGCAGTCGAGAAGCCCGGCATGAAAACAAAGCGCTGGATCTGCGCGTCCGTCAGGCCGACCGCGTCCTGCTCGGTTGTCAAGTTCTGCGCGATCGCCTTGGCCTTGATGCGGGCTATGTCGAGGCCACGCCCATCGTCCGACACCTCGATGATGACGTGGCCGCCCTCGTGAAATGCATTCAGTGAAATCCGGCCAATTGGAGACTTTCCGGCCGCGATCCGCGCGTCCGCCGTCTCCAGCCCGTGATCGGCCGCGTTGCGGACGATGTGGGTAAGCGGGTCGCGTATCTGTTCAAGTACCTGCCGGTCGAGTTCGGTCTCCGCCCCGTGCAGGTCGAGCTCGATTTGCTTGCCGAGCTCGTGCTGCAGGTCACGTACCAAACGCGGCAGCTTGTTCCACGCATGGCCTATGGGCTGCATGCGAGTTTTCATCACGTTGTCCTGCAGCTCCGAGGTAAGGCGCGACAAGCGTTGCAGTGCGCTCGTGAACGGGTTGCTGGCCTGCGTGCGCGAGAGTTGCAGCAATTGATTGCGCGTCAGCACCAACTCGCCGACCAGCGTCATCAGGCTTTCCAGCGTCTCGACGCCGACACGGATCGTCTGTGCGGCAAGATTTTGCTCGCCCGCCGTCACAGCCGCGGGCTTGGCGGCCGGCGTCTCGTCGTCAACGGGCAAGACAGGTTGCGTGGGGATCGCCCCAAGGGACCCGGCCGGCGCAGCGACCTCGCTGGTCTCCTGGACCTTCGCCGCGGCCGCGACACGCAGGGGCGCCGCCCCGACCACAACACTTTCCGGCCCGCTCGCAGGCGGCACCAATCGGTCGGCCGCGTGGCCCTCGGCGATCAGCTCGAGCGTGGTGATCAGGGTCAGGTCGTCTCCCGACGGCTCCTGGCCTGTCTGCCCGAGCGCGTCGACGATCGTGCGGATCCGGTCGAGTGCGGCGAGCACCTGGTCGATGATCGCCGAACTCGCCTGCATCGTACCATCGCGTAACCGCCCGAGCACGTCCTCGGCGGCGTGGGCCACCCTTTCCAGGCGCGGCAAGCCAAGGAAACCGCACGTTCCCTTAATCGTGTGCACATGACGGAAAATCAGGGACAGGGTCTGCTTGTCGCCAGGTTGGCGTTCCAGCTCGACGACCGCATTATCAAGCTCCGGAAGCCCTTCGTTCAACTCCGTCAGGAAATCGGCCAGCAGATCGTCCAACGGCCCCGCTCCCCAAGACGGTGTGAGGATTGCAGACCAAGACGAACAAGCGGTTAATCCATCAGCCATTCCACCAAAGACTCGAGCGCGCGCGCCCGATGGCTGACCGCCCGCTTCTCGGCGACCGTCATCTCACCGAACGTTTGCACGCTGCCATCGGGCTCGAACATCGGGTCGTAGCCGAAACCGCTCTCCCCACGCGGCGGCCACACCCACACCCCCCGCACGGCGCCCTGAAACAGCACAGTTCCGCCGTCGGGCCAGGCGAGCGCCAGCACGCAGATGAAGGAGGCGCGCCGGTCCGTTTGAGCCGAGGCTTTGCGGTGCACGCGCCGCATCGCCGCCTCGGCGCCGCCTTCGTCCTCCATCCAGCGCGCCGAGACGACGCCCGGCGCGCCACCGATGGAGGCCACCTCGAAACCGCTATCGTCGGCCAGCGCCGCCGTGCACGTCGCCCGTGCCGCGGCCAGCGCCTTGAGACGTGCATTGGCCGCGAAATCGGCCCCGGTCTCCACAGGTGCGGTCAGCCTCCACCGCGAGGCATCGGTGACCAACAGCCCCGCCTGTTCCAGCGGCACGCGCAGTTCCTCGATCTTGCCTCGGTTGTGGGTCGCCAGCACCAGCCCGTCGCCCGGCCGGAGCCGTCGCTCCCCGATCACGCCCGGATGATCTCTGCCTGATGGGCGAACAGCGCCGCCGTCCCCAGTCGGGCCAGGTGCAACAGTGCGGCCAGATCCTCCTCGGCGAACACCGCCCTCTCCGCGGTCGCCTGCACCTCGACGATGCCGCCCGCGGCGGTCAGCACGAAGTTGGCGTCCGCGTCTGCCTCGCTATCCTCCTCGTAGTCGAGGTCGAGAAAGGCCGTCCCCGATCTCAGCCCGCAGGAAACCGCCGCCACCTGACCCGTGAGCGGCAGCCGCTCCAGCAAGCCGTCATCGACCCGACGCCGTAAGGCGAGTGCGAGCGCCACCCAGCCGCCCGTGATCGCCGCGCAACGTGTCCCGCCATCGGCGTTCAGCACATCGCAATCGATGGTCACCGTCGTCTCGCCGAGCGCCGCCCGGTCGGTCACGGCGCGCAGCGACCGCCCGATCAGCCGCTGGATTTCTTGCGTTCTGCCCGACTGCTTGCCCCGCGCCGCTTCGCGGTCGCCCCGCGTATGGGTGGCGCGCGGCAGCATTCCATATTCCGCTGTTACCCAGCCGAGCCCGCTGCCGCGCAGGAAAGGCGGGACCCGCGCTTCCACGCTCGCCGCACACAGCACTTCCGTCCCTCCCATTCTGATCAGGCAGGATCCTTCGGCGTGGCGAGCGAAGCCGGCCTCGATTGACACCCGCCGCAACGCGTCCTCGGCCCGTCCTTCTCGGCGCATTCTCTCTCTCTCTCTCTCTCATCGTCCGGAAGCCATAGGTTAAAGCGGCGCTGGGCTCCACCGCTTCGTCCGATGCCCGAACGGCCCGATATTGACCCGCGGCGGTTCGACCCACATCGTGTGAGAAGGCCATGGATCAGACAACCTTCCTTCGCGGAGCGACCATCCCGGGCCTTGACGAGCGCTCGGCCATCATCCTTCGAGAGATCGTCGAGCAGTATGTCGAGACTGGCGATCCCGTTGGCAGCCGCACCTTGTCGCGCCGACTGCCGCAACCACTCTCGCCGGCGACCATCCGCAATGTCATGGCGGACCTCACCGAGGCCGGACTGCTCTTCTCTCCTCACACCTCGGCCGGACGGTTGCCCACCGAAAAGGGCCTGCGCCTCTTCGTCGATGGCTTACTGCAATTCGGCCAGCTCTCAGAGGAGGAACAGGCCGGTATCGCGCGCACGCTCGAGGCGCGAGGCCGCTCGCTCCAGGACACGTTGTCTGAGGCATCCTCCCTTCTCTCCGGTCTTTCCGCCGCGGCCGGTCTCGTCCTCGCCCCCAAGACCGAGGGCGCGATCAAGCACGTTGAATTTGTCGCCCTCGGCTCGGGCCGCGCGCTGGTGATCCTCGTCGGCGCCGACGGCCAAGTCGAAAACCGCGTCATCGAAACACCACCAGGCCTACCGCCGTCGGCGCTGGTCGAGGCCGCCAATTACCTCAACGCCGCCCACGCCGGCAGCCGGCCACTCTCCGAACTGCGACGCTTAGTCGCCGACGACATGGCCGCCAACCGCACCGCGCTCGATGCGCTCGCCAGCGCCGTCGTCGAGAGCGGCCTTGCCACCTGGAGCGACATCGGGCGCGGTGGCTCGCTGATCGTGCGAGGCCAGGGCCGACTGCTGGCAGACGTTACCGAAGTCGAGCGCTTGTCGACGATCCGGCTGCTCTTCGACCGGCTGGAGACCCAGGAAACGATGCTTCGCCTTCTCGATCTCGCGGAACAGTCCGACGGGGTGCGGATCTTCATCGGCGCCGAGAGCGGTCTGTTTGGGGTCGCCGGCATGTCGATGATCGTTGCACCCGCTCGTAGCCAAGCCACCAACCGAATCGTCGGGGCCATCGGCGTTATCGGTCCAACACGCCTGAATTATGGCCGTATCATACCGGTCGTCGACTACACCGCCCGCGTCATCAGCCGCCTTCTTGGCTAAGCTTGCGTGCTTCCTCGACCAACATGATCGGAATACCGTCCCTGATCGGGTAGGCAAGCCCCGCCTTGCGGCTGATCAACTCGCGCGCCTCGCGGTCGTAGACCAATGCGTCCCGCGTCAACGGGCAGACCAGGATCGACAGCAGTCGAGGATCGACGTCCTCAACTGGCACGCGTGCCCTCCTCCTGGTCACCTTCGTGGCTGCCGATTTCAAGCAGCGCATGCAGGTCGCGCGCCCGGCTGATCTCGTCCGGCGCTTCGAGCAGCATCTGCTTCTCAACGTCGCTGAATGGACAAACCATGCAGAGCGTCGTCACCAGCGCGAAATCGTCCATCTGCGTCACCGCGTCCCAGTTCGCCTCCAGCCCTCGCCGCTGAAAATAGCGCCTGAGCGAGGCCACCACCGCCCGTCGGTCGATCTGCGGCGCGGTGGCGGGCTCGAGGTCGCGCTCGAACGTCGAGAAATCAGCGTGAACTGAGCGGAACCCGCGTGAGACAGGCCCCTCTTCGAGCACCTCGAAACGAGCTAAGCCTACCAGTGTGATCAAATAGCAGCCGTCATCGGTTTCCGCGAACGAACTCACCCGACCCAGGCAGCCGATCCGGTGCAATCCGCCGCGCTCGCTGTTGCGGCCACTCTCCTGGCCGCGCGACCGAGGCTGGATCATCCCGAACATCCGGCCCGCTGCCAGTGCCTCATCAACCATGTTGAGGTAACGCGGCTCAAAGATGTTCAGTGGCAGCCGTCCGTGCGGCAAGAGCAGCGCCCGCGACAGCGGAAAGACCGGAAAGCTGTCCGGCAGCGACGCAACGTTGGTGGCCGGCGGCGCGTCGTCACGACGGTCCTCGTGCCAGACAGGGCGACGACTGCTCATCGATCCCCAGAGTAGCCGATGCTCAACTGAACAGCAGTGCCGACAGGCGCCGGCGTGCGGCCAGCGTGGCGGCGTCGTCGTGTCCCCATGCCTCAAAAAAGCGCAGCAGTTGCAGCCGCGCCGCATCTTCGTTCCAAGACCGGTCGCGCCGCATGATCTCGAGAAGTGCCTCGGCCGCATCCATCCGCGCCCCGCTCGCGTTCAGCGCCGTAGCCATCTCGTAGCGCGCCTCGTGATCAAGCGGATCTTTCTCGATGCGTCTCCGCAGCGACGCCAGGCCTGACGCTGCACGCCGACCCTCCGCGGCCAGCGCGATTGCCGAGCGGGCACCGCTGATCTCCGCGTGCTCGCCGATTTTGGCCGGGACCCGCTCGAGTACCGCGAGCGCCTCGTCCTCCTGGCCCATCGCCAGAAGTGCCCGCGCGAGTCCGCCCCACGCGTCGGCGCTTTCGGGTTCCTGCTCAACCACCTCTCCAAAGAGAGCCGCGGCCTCTTCGAGCCGCCCCTCGTCGAGCAGCGAGCGCGCCTCCGCCGCCAACTCCGCCGCCGGCATCGCCCCGCCGGCGAGCTTGCGGAGCGCCTCCGCGCACCGCTTGATCTCACTCTCCGGCAACGCTCCCTGGAACAGGTCAGCGATCTGACCCTGCCAGAACGCGGCCACGGTGGGGATCGATTGCAGGGGCAGCCCAACCTGCGACAATTGGCTCACCAGCGCCCGGTTGGCATCCACGTCGATCTTGACCAAGCGCAGTTTGCCGCCTGCCGCCCTGACCACCCGCTCCAACGCGGGTGTCAACTGCTTGCACGGGCCGCACCAGCTCGCCCAGAAATCGACCAGAACCGGAACCGACCGCGACGCCTCCACGACGTCGCGCATGAAGCCGGCAGCTGTCCCATCGATGATGGTGTCCGCGTCGGCGTCGCTGCCCGTGCTCGCCTGCTGCGTCCGGCCGATGATCAGATCCATGGGCGTCGTCCTGCAATGGGAAGGTCGTCTATAACTCCGCCTGCGCTCCTGTCGAGGGAACCGACCTTCAGATTGGGCTCGGTTCGGGGGCTGGCAAGGACGATACCGCTTGCCAGCGGGCGCCCGGCCGCGTAGGAACCGCCTTCTCGCAAGCGGGCGTAGCTCAGGGGTAGAGCACAACCTTGCCAAGGTTGGGGTCGAGGGTTCGAATCCCTTCGCCCGCTCCAGAATCCTGGAAGGAATCAGAGCGTGACGAGACGGCTGCCGCGAGGCGGCCTTTCGCTCTCCTTTCGGACATTTTCGCGGGCAACGTTGTAAGCTGTATCTAGCGGCTCAGCGAAAGCTGGAGGCGGTTTGTGCGTGTTCAGGCGTGGCTTTAAGGCTGGTCCAAGGCCATTGGATGGCGAGCATCACCGCCTTGCCAGCGCCTGAACATGATCGGTCGTCGCCGCGCGTGTCTCAATTGCGGCGAATGCGTTCGACTCAAACTGCTCCGCGACGATGCGGAGTCTTTCTTCGAGCCGAGGTGCGACGAAATCCCGAAACGTGCGTAACTTCAGCGGCTGTTGCTGGTGTGGGACATGGACGAGCTGCACAGGCAGTG